>CASDZI010000019.1 GCA_949285605.1 uncultured Christensenella sp. | reverse complement strand
TTCGAAGAGGTGCGTTATGACCGCTAAGCGTTTAGGGATTAAAACAGTTTATGCGATATTTTTCGTTTTTCTGCTTTTCGCCACCGTTTTATGTGCTTTGAACGTAAAATACGATACGCCCGCTTTCGGAGAAACTTACGCTTTTAAAGGCGTGGAATATTCCGCCAAAGCCGTTATCCCGGATGAAGACGTCGAAAACTATTTCCAAAAATTATATTACGGTTCGGAGGATACCGAAGAAATCAACGCTTACAAAGTGTCGATGAACGATACAGATCCCGTCAAGACCTTCCTTACAAGTCCCGCCGTATCCGATCCGAGTAATCCCGACAAAAGAGTTCTGGAAGCAGAAGCGTTGGTTTCGATAGAAAGATTTGTTTCCAGCGAAGAAATTTATTCCGAAGTTTTGAACATTACGTTGCAGGTAATGTCCAGAAACGAAACCGTGGACACAAGCAAACCTTACGCCATACTCGTGAGTGCGACGTTAAGCGGCACGGCTTACGACGGCACCGTCTATAATTCGGTGGATATCTATTCGGTAAACAAACCGGGTTATTACAAATTAGGCAGCAATATCGTGGTAGGGATATATCTCGGAAACTTAACGAATTATTTCAAAGGTTTTACTGTTACCGGAGCGACCGACGTCAAAAAACCCGATGTTAAATGTGCTTCTTTCGACACCGCAAACGGCGGAGTTAACGGCAATATCCTTTTCTACGGAGACATACAGCTCGACGCAAATCAGATAAACAGCTACGGAGACAATCTCGGCATCGCCGCAGAATACCGCACCTACGGTGAAAAAGCCGATTTCAGGGATGTGGTGTCTCTCCATTCCGAAACGGCGCCCGTTTCCGGTCAGAACTTCGTTTTTTCCACCAAACTTACCGATAATTACAACGTATCGAGTTCGGACTTACGTTTTTTCAAGACCGTTACTGCGCCCTGGATAAATCAGATACCCGGACAGACGACGAATAAGGAACCCGGCATAAGCTCCGATCTCACCAACCTTACGGGATTAGCGGATTTTCTCGAACTGAACTGGTACATAGTCACTCCGAGCGAATACGGGGAAAACGGAGAGATACTTAATTACGCATACGAACTGGTTCCGCAAGGAACGGCCGTCACCAATGCGGGGGATTATGCTTTGAAGATAGAATCGAAACAGAAGCTCGATCACGAGATGAACGCATTGCGAATTACCTTGAACGGCGAAGATTTTGAAAAATTCTTTACCATAGAGAAGAGGGAGCTGAGGTTGGATCTCGGGAACGCAACGGGATTCACCACTCTTTACTCCAAGGAATACGACGGGAGTAACGACGCAGCGGTGTTGTTCAGCAACAAGATCATCACCCGTTCCGACTGGACCGATTATATGAACGGACTCGAAAGCGATTACAACAATCTTAAAAAATACATTGACGAAAAGAGTTTATTCGTTTTCAGCGGTTCGGAATTTACCGAAAGCACCATGGGCAGCGGAAAATCGGTCAACTTGAGCGTGGCGTTTTACGCCATAAACGATATGGTCAACGACAGACCGGCGTATTTCTCCAGTCGTAACTATATTCCCGTGGTGGGGCAAGGGGACAATTACGGCGATCCGGCGTCGTATGTCTTCAACCCGTTTACCACCGATTCCTCGGGTCGTTTTCTTCTGAACGGTTTGTTTACCATCACAGCCAACCGGTTAAGCGTGCGTTTTTCGCAGGGGACTGCCGCCGACGGCGGTAAACCGGCTTTCGTCAATACCTACGAATACGGCGAAAAAGAAAGGATAACGGCATTCGACTTCAACGAATATATCGTCGTTACCGGCACAAGCGAGAGAGGGGGCGTGCTTTCTCCGTTGATGCAGCCCAACTGGAAGATAGTCATTCAGAACAGTACGCTTTCCGTTTCTCAGGACAGTCAGTACAATACCGTCTACATCGTTTTGCGGAGCGGTAAAAAATATACCGAAGGCTCTTCCGCAACCGTAGGATATGTGGATTCCGAAGGGACGGCATACAGCTTTTACGAAGGAAAATATTTTGCGCAGGAATATTTCTTCCTTTACGAAATTTACGTCGTTTACAGCAATGAGACGACTTCCGCCAAACTAACCGTCGATACCGGCGTTTGTTCCGTCAAGGACAAGGGCGGCACCGAAGTTTTGCAGGTCAATTTAGGCGTTCCGCAGAATATCATCGTAACGCCGAAAACGGTTACCGTCACCATTGAGTCTTTGATGAAAGAAAAGGAATACGACGGGACCAATGCTTTGTTGGAGTTCTCGGCGTCGGCGGAGGGACTGTTGTCGAGCGATACCTCTTTGGTGGAATTCAAAGCCACGGCGTCTTACGCCTATGCCGGAGCGGGCGACAGGGTTCCGTTGAACATCACTTACGCCATAGTCAAGAAAGAGGGCGCTACCGGTGCGGACGAAATGTTCGTAGATTATATAAACAGCTACCGTATCGACGAAGACAATATCGTTAACGAGACGGGTTACTCGGGAGATATTTCCACGGGTGTTATCTATAAAAAAGCGTTGTCGATTTCCTTTATGGAAGTCAATTACGAAAGAGAATACAATCAGACTATGTACGTTGCGGTCAGGGTGGGCAGAAAAGGCGTGGACGTCGGACCGGACGGACAGCTTTTGACGGAAGACTATTACTATTATTATTGGGAGAACGAGGACGGTGACCGCGGGGCGTCGGGTTTCAGAACTCAAAGTTTTATCGAAGCCAATTTTTACGACGCACCCTACGTCAAGCTGGAAATAAGCGGTTTCCTCGACGGGGAGGGCTTTGACTGGAATCCCCAATATTACCCTGTGAGCGATTTTACGTTGAATAAGGTTTTCGCCAATCCCGAAGAGTATTTCTCCGAAACGCTCCGCGCGTTCAATCTTCTTACCTGGACGGACACGTCCCGGTCCCCTTCGGTGGAAATTAACAAATACACGACCAGTTCGCAGAGCGAAAACGACAAATACAGGCTGGAGATCAACACGAATTATACTTTGCCTAACTACACTTTGAATTTTGTCGGCGAGTACGCATATCTGTTCATAAACAAACTCGACGTCGATGCGGACGACGTGAAAATCAACGAGAACGTGTATATAGAATATACGTCCTCAGAAAATGCGACTTTGCTTTTTACCAACGGCACTATAGACATAGGGAACCTTAAAGAATATGCGGAGCTGGCTGCGGATTATCCCGATTTTACGGTATTTCTGGAAAGGAAGTCTTTCGTTTCCGCCTGTACCGAACAGGGGCACGTTCATGATTTTACCGATGCCGACATCAACGGAATGGTGATAGCGGGGACTTATTATCTGGAACTGAAAATTCCTTCCACCACCAACTATAACGCATACAATATCGAGCTTATTGTGGAAATTAGGACGAAATACGTCGACGTTTACGTCACCTTCCCGTTCCGTGTCTACGGCGACGAGGAGTTGGTTTACGACGAATTCAGGTACGTCGATAACATAGAAGACCATTTGGTGATAGCCAACGGCGACGGAGAAATAATCGGCGACGAAGACGAGGGGAATAAGGTTTACGTTTACAATAAAGACCTTTCGACGGGAAATCTCATTTTGTATCAGGGCTTTATACCCGGAGAGGAATTCGGACAGGAGAGCACCGACGTGACGGCAACCGTGACGATAAATCTGCCCGACGGAGTAGATGCGGCGGGTTCGCATATCAATGCCGTGGTACCTGCCGGGGCGGTCAAACACAATTACACCTTCCGTTATCACGCCGAAACGCTTTACGTCAAACGCAAACCTTTGGTTCTGGAAGCTGCCGACAATCAGCAGAAAAATTATACCGGTAACGACGTTATGCCCGATTATAAAGTCACCGGAGGACCCGGTGTGTTGGCGATGTACGTTATCGGGTACGGTCCTCTCGGCGGCGAAATAGTTATGGACGCCGTGGAAGACGAAACCAAAACCAGCGTGGTGGAAGCGGGTCAATACGTTCTTAAAGCGTACGCCAAGCCCGATACCTCGCAGGGAGCGTCCTCTTCCAACTACGACGTCAGCGACGAAAGGCTTACCCTCAATTTCACGGTATTGAAAACCGAACTCGAACTTATAGAGGGCATGGATACGGATACCGTGGTGTATAGCGGAGAACCGTATGAATTATATGCCTTCAACGCATATTTCCGAGGCATTACTTCGAGCGGAGCCATTGCGTCGATGTTGGACTGGGGGACGGTGGAAATTCTGTCGGTATCCAAAGGCGGCGAGACCTTTACCGGCGACATTATCGATTCCGGCACATACGTTTTGACCGTGCACGCACAGATAACCAACACCTCCAACGTCTATTTCGGAGGGGAAAGCGAGACCGATTACGAATTCGGCGTGACGCTGGAAATTCAGCGGTCCGATAAATTCGTGTTCAATCCTTCGCCTTCGCAGGATATATTCTACAACGCCGCCGCCAACAACTATTATCAGACGTATAACGGACTGGAAGCGTCGTTCGGGTATTCCCTGATGGTGGCGGGCGAAAACTATTCCGACGGACGTATAGGCGTGGTCACGGCTTATAACGGGATCTTGTATGCGGTAAATCAGAATGCATACAACGTCGGAGATCCTGTTTACAACGAGGATGCCGCACTTGCCATAAGCGCAAAGCTGCCCGAAGTAAATTATAATATTTCCGTACGACCCGTAATGCTTAACGTAGGGAGCTGGACCGTTACGTATTACGTCAATCACGTTTCCGACGCAAATTACAACGATAACTACGTTTCGAAGGTTTACAGTTACACCTTTACCATAAACAAGAAACAGCTTATCGTGAGCATAGCTTTCGAAGAAGGCTTCGGACCCTATAAGGTTTACGGAGAAACCAACGAATCGGTAGAAGAACACGTCTACTACACTTACACCGGCTGGGTGGGGAACGAAGGCGAGGACGAGGCTATCCTTGCCGAAATAACCAGCCCCTTCATAGACTGGTCCGGCGTGGGAGTCAATTCCGGGAAATACGCCATAAGGAGCGTCGGCGGCACCGCCCCCGGAAACTATTATTTCGATCACAGTTATTCCGATATAGATTTCCAGATAAAGAAAGCGGAAAGCTGGATCATTGTTTACGGATTTATAGACGACAACGGAGAATATACCGATTACCGCAAGTACAACGGTCTGGAGCAGCAACCTTCGGTATTGAGAGTTACCGGCAGTCCCTCCAACCCCGTGGAGATCGATACGTCGTTTGAAATTGCGCACGTTTATATAGAATTTGCAGGTATCTTTGTCGGAGAGGACAAGGAAAACATTACCGAAGCGGATATTGCGCAAGCGGACAGGTGTAAGGACGTGGGCGGATACGTATTTGCCATCAGCGTGGAAGCCAGCGTCAACTATAACGCCGTGCCCGAAAAATATTATTATTTCGAAATAACGAAAGCCGAACTATATATGTATTTCGTTTCCTCGATATCGGGGACCACGGTAAGCAAAGGGCAGGGATATTCCTCCAAAGTTTACGACAGGACGGAAAATTATCCCGAATATGCGGTAGTTTACGAAGGGTTCCTGGGAGAGGACGACGAAATAGCCTATTACAAGAACGTATTCTACATCAAGCATCTGAACACTCTCGTCGACGGACAGAGCGAAGAAGTGGAAGGACTGGGACTCGTGCATCCTTATTACGTTATACGAGACTCCCTCAATCAGATCATTCTGCCTTATAACGTAGGACAATATTCTGTCAGCACGGTATTTTCCGAAGAGTACGGCGTTTCCCGAAATTACAACGTCAACGTGCGGTACGGCACGGTCGGGGAGGACGCCGTTTACCCCGTTCTGGAAATCACCAAACGGCCTTTGGACGTTATTCCGGGCGATAAGGTGGAAAAAATTTACGACGGAAAAACTTCCATACCCGAAGGACTCATTCAGAGCAACAATTACATTTTCACCAAGACCAAAGACGCCCAGGGCAACGAAATAGAACTGAGCGGACCCGTGGAAGGAGACGTTATAAACATAATCTTCGATTTAGACAGCAGTCGTTTCGAAAGGAAGGACGTTTACGACGAATTCGGAGAGGCGTCCGACGTCTATATAAGGATATACGGCGCCGACGTCGATAGCGGCAACTATAAATTGGATCTGAGCGAGGTGGAAAGCGACGAGCTGGGCGAATTCTTCAGAATAGTGGGCAGGATACTTCCCGCAACGGCGGATATAAGATTTTTCGACGAACAGGGGAATGCGCTCATCAACATAATGGTGGTGGAATATGACGGGCAGCCTCATTCGGTTCAACCCGTGGTGACCGGGGTAAGGATATCCGGCAACAATTACGAATCGCCGTCGTACGTTATGAATTATCAGTGCGAAAGCATTCATTACGACAGCGAATTGCCGCCGACCAACGCCGAGACGTATATCGTTACCTTGACGATAAACAGCCCCAACTACAACCCCACCAGTAAGAAAATCGATTTAAGGATAGACAAGGCTTCGGTGGAAATAGTGTTCGGAGGAGACGCCGTGCAGACTTACGGCTCGATAATCAACGCTCTTACCGCCATGGCATACGGAGTCGGGAACTACAGTCAGAGACTCAACGTGTCCTATTACGACGTAAACGGGATACTCGTTTCCGACATAACCAAAGCCAACGCAGGCAGTTACAGAGCGGTGGCGATACACGAAGAAACGCAAAACTTCAAATATTCCGAACGGGAAGAGTCCTTTATCGTCAACAGAAGAGACGTACATCTGGTAAACAATATTCTTTCCGCATACGACTACAACGGCAAGCCTTTTGTGGCGGACGTCTATTTCGAATATCAAGGAAACGTGTATTATCCTACGATGAGTTTCGATAAGAAAGTGAACGGAGAATATGTCCCCTACAACTACGGAGAATCGCCCTTAGGCAGCGGTTATCCGTCGGGAGCGGGAGAATATCGAACCGTTGCAAACAACGATATGCTCAACTTCAACTTGCTGGACAATTACAAGACCTCCTTTATCATCAACAAGGTGGCGGTCACGGTAGCGGTAAAAGACTTTACCAAGGTTATCGGAGAGACCATAGAATGTGACTTTACCTGCAGCGGCGCAGTGGCGGGAGAGGGCGTATCGGCGGTATTGACGTCATTGCCGTCGGTGAAATATTACGACGCTACGACCGGGGCGGAAATAGACGGTATCCCGTCCGTAAGCGGTATTTACAGGGTATTGCCGTACGACGCTTCGTCGGATAACTATATAATTTCTTACGAATTCGGTATCCTCACTCTCAATAAGCCTTTTGTGCAGCAAAGCACTCCCTCCAACTCTTTCGGAGTGGGCGGACAGGTCATAGTGGAAGGTTCGTTCGGTTCCGACGTATCGCTGGTGGTGCGTGCGGCGGATACGCTGGAGTACAGCCAGTACAGTACAATGCTCGACTTGTATAAACTGGAAAACGCTGATTTCGCTGCCTACGAAATAGCAGGGCTTTACTATTTGAGAATGAGCGACGGCAGCGTTCAGTTGAACAGCGGCGGCAGCATGACCGTCAAAATATACGCCAAAACTTTCCTGGAGAATTCCACCGTGGAAAACGGCATATATTACGTCGCCAGAATGAATTCCGACGGCAGCGTGAATATGTTGGAAGGCTATCGGGAGGGAGACTATATAGTGGTGAATACCGATAAACTGGAAGCCTTTGCGATCTTGACCGATTCGGTGACAGTGTCCGAAGGAAAGAACCTCGACTGGGTACTTTATGTGGGAATAGCATTAAGCGTGGTTTTGGTGGGAGTAGCGTTGCTTATAGTTAAACTGAGGGCATAAATGAGTACGAGAAAAAGCGTTTTACCATTGATAATAATATTGATCTTACTGATGTCAGGCTGCGTTGCGGCAGGTTTGGTTACGGAAAAAGCCGCCTTTGCGGTCGATCCGGAAATAAAGGTAACGCAAAACGGAGAAGTGGTTTATTGCGGACAGTCCTTTATTTACGGAGGGAGCTTCTCTTCTTTCGACGCAAGCGTCAATCCGCTTTACGAGGCTATGGAGATCACGGTGGACAAAAAGCTTGTCTCCGTTCCGGTCACCGACATTACCTTTCCTACGGAGTTGGACGTTAAGGTTCCTAAAAACTATTCTACGGAAGCCTATATAGCTTATAACGGTAAAACGTACACCGTGCCCGTCACGTTTACGGTCGCAAAAAAGGAACTTAAAGTTTATGCCAAGATCAACGGATTGTCTTATGTGGAGATAGAGGAAGGGGAAGAGTATTACACCACGGTGGAATACGACGGTTTCGTCAACGGAGAGAACGTGAGCGTGTTGGATGCGCCTGCCATAATACAAAGCGCCCCGAAACTTCCCACAACGGGATTTACGGTAGTGCCGAGTCTGGCGTCGAGTTCATTATACAGCTTTACCTATGAGGGGGCAGTGATAGTCATCCACGCCAATCCCGACAAGACGAGGACCGTTACCGAAAACGGCGTGAATTTATTGACGCTTACCGGTTCATTCAGTCCGTATTATACGTTGGAATACAAGCATACCGGCATAAACAAAGCTGACGTGACTTATACCGCCATTTCCGAAAAGGTAGAAAGATATTACGACAATATCGGACTGTTGGATGAATACAAACAGGTTGACGCTTTTACCATAGATATGTATCTCGATTCCGACAAGGTGGACATAACGGAAACCGTGAACGTATCCGTTCGGCTCAACGATACCGCATCGGGAAAAAAGACGTATAAAGTCATACATTTTGCCGACGACGGGACCTATTCGATAATAAACGCCGCCGAAAGCAAAGGGTACTTGAATTTCAAGACCGTCGGGTTCGGGCAATATGTGGTGCTGACGCCTATCGAAGGAGCGAACACCGTTACCATAGTGGCGCTCTGTGCGGTAGGGATAGTGGTGATTTTGCTGGTGGTGGTTCTGTTCGCCGTATTCCGCAGAAAATATTAGAAAAATATGGAATTTATTTATAAAGGCGTTTCGGCGGAAAAGCTTGATTTTGACGAGTTCTGCGAATTTCTGAAGCTTTATTCCACCGACAAAAAAGCGAAATTCGATGAAAAACTGATAAAAACCAATGCCCGAATTCTTGGATTAAAATCTTCGGAAATACAGCTTATTTCGAAATATTTGCTGAAAAACGGATACGGTAAAATATTGCTTTTCCCCCTCAATCGGGTTTACGAAATTGATTTGATAGCCGCAAAAACCGTAGCCGACGACAATAAAAAGAGCTTTGCCGAGAAGAAGGAATTTTTTCGCAGGCTGTTTCCTTCGATAGACAACTGGGCATTGTGCGACGGCACGGTATGTGCGTTGAAATACCGTCCCGAAGAGTATGAGGAGATTAAAGAATTCGCCGAGGAATCGATTTCCTCCGAGAGGGAATTCCCGATGAGGTGCGGGATATTGCTTTTGATGCGTTGCTCCTTGCCGACGGGCAGAATCGACGACGTTTTCGAATTGACGGAAAAGGTGCCTTACGGCAGATATTATTACACCGATATGGCTTGCGCCTGGCTGTTTGCGACTGCGCTTATAAGTCATAAAAACGCCGTTCTCGATTATTTGGAAAAATCCGAAAAAATCAACGATTTCACTTATATAAAAAGTTTGAGAAAAGCCATAGAAAGTTACCGTATAAATTCCGAGGATAAAAAGTTCTATTCCGAATTGATAAAAAGGAGAAAAAGCTCTTCCTCCCGTTCCTGAAAAAAGGCGGACGTTAGCGGTTTTTTTACGCAATTTTGCCATATATATTATAAATAATATAATACTTGTATTTCCCTGCGGCGTATGTTATAATTCTTTTGTATAACTACTACTGTTACCGTTTTTTGCGGACTGCGGAGGATATATATGAAGTTCAAGTTGAGAAAAACCTTTCTCTTGGCGATATTGATACTCGCCTGTTGCCTGGTATTCGCGTCTTGCGCCGACGGTGAAAGCCCCGTCGAGAGCATAGCGGTGACGAGTATGCCGGTTACCGAATATTACAGAGGCGATTTCTTCAATCTCAACAACGCAGTCATCACGGTTTATTACGAAAACGGCAAGGTGGAAACGGTCCCGGTGGATTCTTCCATGGTTTCCGATTTTAACAGCCAGCAGATAGGGGAACAGATACTCACGATAAAATACGCCGGTCAGACGGCTTACGTCAAGGTTTACGTTTCCAACGCACCCATTTACTCGTTGGAGGTAGTGGAAGACAGTTACAAGAAAACTTACGTTCAGGGGCAGACCCTCGACGTAAAGAATATGAACCTCAAAATCGTCTACACCAATAACTTTTCCGAAATTATCCCCGTTACCGCAGAGATGGTGGAAAATTTCGACACCTCGGTTTCGGGCGAGAGGGAACTGCTTATTTTTTACGGGGACAAAACCACTACTTGTCTCATCAACGTGGTGGCGCCGTCCATTTCCCAGATAGGGGTGGAAGCTCCTCATAAACTGGAATACATAGTCGGACAGACTTTCGATTTTACCGGGAGTCGTCTTTTCGTTTCTTATAACAACAATACCCAGCGTTATCTCGAAGCGGAAGAATTTACCGCAAGCGAGGACTTCACTCTCCTTATAGACGGACAGGAGACCGACGTTTTCACCCGTGCCGGACTGATTTATGTGACGTATTCGTATTTCGGTTACACTACGGACTTTTTCGTTACGGTACAGGACGTCAAAGCCACGAAACTGGAAGTTACCGCAGCTCCGCAGGATCAGCCGAGGGGAAGTTCGGCTCCCGATCTTTCGGCGGGACGTCTGCAGGTCACCTTCAATAACGGAGACGTTTTCGAATACGCCATGGACGACGCCGAGGTCGCCGTCAACTGGAAGGATTTCGATATAGGCGTCAACGGGACTTACGATGTGGAGTTCACCTGCGCCGGACTTACCGTACCTTACACCCTCAGGGTGGTGGAACCGGTGGAAAAGGAAATGTTCGTGGACACCGGCGACAATGTTTACTATCAGGACGGACCCGAAATAGACGTGAGCGAATGGACGTACAGGATTTTGCTCACCAACGGGCAATACCGTCAATTTTCCGGCGGAACGGAATACGCTTATCTTTCCGAAGATATGATTTACGGAGCCTACGACCTCTCCACGGATACGGCGGGGAAGAGGACGTTTACTTTCTTCTATGAAAGCGCCGACGGGAAGATCGTGCTTTACGCCGATGCGGAAATAGAGGTTCTGGAAAAGATCCCGGTAGGAATAGCTTCCTTTACCGCTCCCGACAAAAAAGTTTACGTTCAGAACGAAGCCTTGAATTTAACGGGAGGGTATTTCACGGTGGAATACAACGACGGCTCGGTAAGTTCCCCCGTAGCGCTTACCGCCGATATGCTTAAGGGAGCGGATCATACCGCAACTTTGGGCAGGAACGTGGCGGTGGAATTCGTTTATACCGATCCCGCCTATGGCGGAGCATTGACGTTAAGTTATACCATAACGGTGGTAAGAAGAGCCTACTCGCTGTCTTTCGACGCCCTTTCCAGCGTGGGATTGAAACTCGTTTACGTCAAAGGGGAAACTTTCGACAGCGCAAATCTCGTTCTGAGGATAAATTACCTCAACGAAGGTCAAGGCGAAACCGTTACCGATTTCAGCGGAGCGGAATGGATTTTCGAAGGGACCTATTTTGCCGAAACCGGCGCCAAGGAAGTGACGGTCTGGTACGGCGACAAAGCCGACGGTATTTTTGCGGTAATTCCCGTCACCGTAACCAACGAGATAACGAATGTGGAATTCGTCGAAGGGTTTGCAGGCTTCGGCACCGTGGTGGAAGGAGTCGCTCTTACCGTTCCCGAAGGAGCCGCTTTACTCGTTACCCGTGAAAACGGCGAGACCGAAACCGTTACGGTAACTTCGGCAATGACCGATTACGACAGGAACGATCTTACTCTCGGAGAAAGAGAAGTCAACGTAACTTACGAAGGGTTTACGGTGACCTCTACCGTCACGGTAAACGGCAGAAAAGTCACGGCGTTGAACGTGACTTCCTCCATAATCAAAACCGAATATCTCATCGGCGATACGTCGTGGGATTTTACGGGACTTGCGTTCGTGTTGAAGTACGATAACGGCACGTCCGTCACCGTCAAAGATACCGCCATCAAAGCGCAGGGAGACGGAAAGTATCTTGCCAAGACC
This sequence comes from uncultured Christensenella sp., assembly GCA_949285605.1. Classification (GTDB taxonomy): domain Bacteria; phylum Bacillota; class Clostridia; order Christensenellales; family DTU072; genus CAG-1782. The sequence goes on along the minus strand of CASDZI010000019.1, from coordinate 14,088 downwards.
GCAGGCAGAACTATAGAAATCAATCCCGACCCGTTGTTTACGTCTTTCGACGAAATTTATTGCCGTAAGACCGTAACGGTGCGTGTGAGCGATACTACGGTAGCCGAGAACGAAGTCGAGCAAATTTTCACCTTCGAAGCGCTCATTTTCAAGCAACTCGTCACGGGCATCAAAGTACTTTTCAGGGATCAGGACGGGAACCTTGCTTCCGTTCAGACAGCCGAAGTATACGAAAGTCTGGATTTGAGTTATGCGGGAATGTTTGCGGAAGTCACCTTCGACGGAGGCTCCAAAACCGAAATATCTTTACAAGACGAACAGGCTAATAATTTCGAAATCAGCGGTTTCGACAAGAACAAAGCGGGAATTCAGAGCGTAAAATTCGCTTATCTCGGCAGGGAATGTACTTTCACCGTCAACGTCAGGTCCAAGATAGTCGATTCCGTGAGCGTTTCGCCCGACACCGTGAGCGTTATCGAAGGTATGGCGTTGCCCTCCGAAGATATGGAAATAGTTCTGCATTTCCTGAACGCCGACGGAGAGGAGTACGATGAACCTTATTATATCGAAACCGAACTCGGAAACGTCGTATGTTCCTTTGACCCGAACGCACCTTTCGTGTTCGACAAGACCGAGGGAGGGGTGGGTTATACCGAACAGACGCATACCGTGTCCTATACTCTCAACGGAAAAACGGTAGAGGATTCCTTTACCGTCAGGATCTATCGCAAGCAGGCGGTAAGGCTGGCTATGCAGGATACCCCCAAACAGGTCTATATCGAACACGAAACCGAACTTCTTACCGACGACGGTTCCGTTTTGGTTTATTACGACAACGGGACCCGAGCCACGCTGGGGTTGGAAAGCACTCGTCTGAAAATGGACACGAGCGAATTCAATACCTCCGAACTTCAGTCCGGAGCGGAGAGACAGGTCAAGATCTACATTTATTTCATGGACGACAACGGGAGAGAGGTTTCCACCTATTATAACGTCACCGTCAAAGACAGGCGTTATTTCGAAATAGTTTACGACGAGGAGAGCCTGGTAAACAACGAATATTATTTCCGATACGGCTCCAAGGAAGACTTACGTCCCGGGTTTACGATTAACGGTTATATAACCTTCGACGGGGACAAGACCGTCATCCTCACCGAAAACGGTTACGATAAGGACAATAAAGGATTTTCGCTTTACTATATCGATTCCACGGGTAACAGATCGGAAGAATGGCCCACCCAAGCAGGCGTTTATACATTGGTTATCGAACACGAGGGCGACGACATCCACAATCCTTTTGTCGAAAACAGTCGTCAGATCAGAATTTATCCTAAGGAACTGGCTGTCTTTGCCGAAAAGAAAACGGTTACTTACGGGGACGCATACGACTCGGGCGAGCTGACCTATAATTGGGTACTTAAAGGATACAGCGATACCGGACTTACTTACGTGGAAGATCCGTTGGAATACGAAGATAACCCCGAAAACGTTCTGAAGGTAGGATTCAACATTACTTACGGCGACGGAACGGCGGCAAGCTTTTTCGAGGATACCGACGGAACTACGGTTATAAACCTGAATGCGGGCGATTATGTTCTCGTACCGTATCTCGGCGAAATGCTGTCGCAGAACTATAGCGTGAAAGAATTTATTTCCGATACTCTTACCGTTGCCAAGAAAGACGTCAGCATAACGGCAAAGGATGCGGAAAAAACCTACGGAGAAAGCGATCCGAGGTTCGGATATACCGTCTACGACGCCGACGGGAACAAAATAGGCGAGGACGGAATCATCACTCTTGCCGGACGGCTGGAGGAACCAGTACCTCTTTACACCCTGCAAAGGGCGGCGGGCGACGACAACAACGTGGGAACGCACCCCATAAAAGCCGGGATCGAATCCAATCTCGCAAATTACAACGTGACCGAATTTATCGAGGGAGAACTGGTCATACATCAAAAAGCCGTTTCGCTGTACGCAGAGCAAAGCGCCGAAAGGATTTACGGAAAACCCGGTGAGGGGACGGAATATTTATTCGGACTTGCCGAAGGCGAGACCCTCGCTTACGACGAAACCTTCGAGGAAATATTCGCTTTGCTTTCCGATTACCGAAGCGGATTGAACGAAGGAAAAGTAAGGGTTGCGGTTTATCTTGAAGACGCCGTGGTTTACGAAAATTGCGTCATTCCTACCGACGCAAAGGCGGGAGTATATACCGTCAAATTTTCTCTTGCGGATTATGCGTCCAATTACGACGTTACGATAGCGGAATTCACCTTCGAAATTAAACCTATGGCTGTCACGGTGGAACTCGAAAGTGCGGTGGCGGTTTATTCGGAATTCGTCGACGGAGCCGAACTCGGAGGCAAGAGCGTTTATAACGGCGTTTACAACCTCGTTTTCGGCGAAGGATATTCCATCGACAAACAACCGTCCGTTACTTTGGTCAAAGAAAAGGGAGTTGACGCAGGAAGATATCTTATCGGTATTTCCGACGATACCGTAACCGGCAATCCCGACTTCGTCATAACCGTGACCGGGAATTTCGGAGAATTCTTTGCCGCATACGACTTCGGAGAGTACGCTCCGGAACTTACCCTCAACGAAACGGAAAGCGCTTCGGCTTATCTGGTGATTCTGCCGTGCGAATTTACGCCGGGCGTAGCAGCCGAAGAAGTTTACGCACGCAGGACGACGCTTTATCCCGATTTGACTTTCGATTTCGGAGAAAAGACCTTTGCTTCGTCCGTTACGGACGGACTGAAAGCGGCTATAGGCTTCTCTTTCGTGAATACGGATCCCAACAAAGCCGGTTACGGATACTATACCGCCGATACATATAATGCGACTTTAACGTACGATTACTTTGCGACGACGCTCGGCAGGAACTTCCTGATAACGGGCACCGAGAGCAATCCCGTGGACAAACGGGCTGTTTATGCCTATTGCTTCGGCGGAGAGGAGAGCGCTTCCGCAGTTGTTTACACCGAGGAATTTTCCTATACCGTGACGCCCGTGGTGCTGGATATACGTCCCGACAACGCAGACGTCGACTACACCGGTTCCGAGATAGCCGTTACCTTTACCGACGGGCATATTTCTTCGGTTTGCAAAGGGGACTCTCTTACCTTAGGATATGCGGTAACCGTACTTTATTACGGCAAAACCGATTACGTCGCCACGGAAAAGGTAGTGGAAGCGGGGGACTACAGCGTATCGATAACGGGAATAGGGAATTTCAATTACCGACTCGGCGAAGAAGCTGCGTCTTACGTTCATAAATTTACCGTACGCACCATAGAGCTGGACATACTCATAAACAATGCCTTGCCGCTGGACGGAGACAGCGAATATATTTCTGCGGTCTATAACGGCATGGCACAGCAACCGTTGGACAACGACTGGTCTGCCGTGGCGAATCCGAGTGACGAAAACGGCTATTTCTTTACCACTACCCAAAAAGTGGTCAACGCCACGTCGCTCACCTCCGCGCCGAAATCGCTCAGGATCGAACCTTATACCCTTAACGCAGAAGGGCAGATCGTTACCCCCGTAAATGCCGGCACATACGATTTCAGGTGGTATATAAACGCCGATTATACCAACTATTCCGTCCGCTTCGTAAAACGCAATCCCGTTTCCGGGGGCGAAATGTATATCGATGCGGATTATAAGTTCGTTATAGAGAAAAAGATAGTTCAGCTTCAGAAAGTAGCTTCGGTGGCAAGCAAGACTTACGACGGGAAGGAACCGGAGATACAAAACGCTTCCCAAATACTTATCATAGACGCGGCGAGTGCGGATCCGGTAAAATACACCGATCTCGTGTTCACTTTCGAAAGAGATATGGATAAGATCCCGACGGAGTTACAAGGGTTGATATCTGCCGACGATATGACTTCGGCGGGATATTTCCGCATCAGCGTCACCTCCTCCAAGACTCAGAACTACACATTCGTGCTGGATACGGAATATTACGTTATCAAGAGGGTGCCGGTAGCCGTAACGCTCAATGCCACGGGATACAGTCTTACCAAGCAATACGACGCTTATGCGCCTTCCGCAGAGCTGTCCGATTTGCGTACCAATATGGCCGGAGCGATAACCGACGACGTTTATATCGATCTCGACGTAAAGGATTTCAAACCGACTGCAAACGGCACCTGGCAGGATTACGATCCTTCGACGAACGACGTGGGATATTACGCATACGATTTCAGACCGTATTTTATGGTGAACGGAACCAAGGTTTATCCCGACGAAATAAATTATACCGACGAAGAGAGCGGAAACCTCATATTGAGTTGGAACTACGTCTATTATATTGTTAAAGACAGCGGAACCGACACCAACGGTCGCGACGGAGTATTCAACGTTACGCCGAAAGAAATATACATAGTTATGGACGGCGGAGAAAACGCCGTTGACGTTGACAGCGGCACTATGTATTATATGTACGGAGTGCCTTACGCCAACAAAGCCGTTACCGCTAACGAGGCGACTGCGCAGATTAACGGTATATACGAGATAAGCCTTGACGGGACCTCGGATGGAGTAATAGAAGAAGCGGAACTTGACAGGCTGGGATTTGTCAGGACCGATCTTAGTATAGCGAATACCGGAGACATCACGAATGCCGGAAGTTATTTCAACGTTCAACAGACCGCTCTTGCCGCCGCCAATCCCAATTTCTTACTGGTGAACAATCCCGTGCGTTATGTGATCAAACAGCTCGAAGTTCAACTTACGCTCAGTTATACCAATAATTCAGACGGCAGGAACGGTATTGTTTACGGTGAAAAAGTATTAGAAGCGACCAAATACGACAATATCGATTTTGCCGATCCGGACGCTTTCCGTCTTGCGATGGGATTTGCGGAAGATTACGATATCGACATAAACGACTGGATAAGCTCCAGTCAGACAGATTACGGGAATAATAAATTTATTATTCCCAATAATGCCAAATATTGTCTCGTTTTGGACGGTACTTCTTACGATTTGCGTGAGAATACCGTTCTGAATGCGGGCATATATACTTCCGACGTCGAGGGAATATACGCTCAGAACTTCTATTTTGTCATAAAAGGAGAGGAGTTCGAGATAGAGCCTAAGCCGATAACCGTGACCGGAGCGGAAAGAGATTACTTCAACAAGGGGAGTTTGCAAATTTCCTGGGAGATCGACGGAAACGTTAATAAGACGGCGGAAGACGCTCTGATCAATTCCGTGCTTTCCAAATTCAGAGACAGAACCAATGTGGTAGACGACAGCGGAAGCTACAGTCAGGGCGACGAGAAATTCGGCTCCTATTACGTTGAGGCTTTGGCGGACGATATAAATGCCGTCACGGTCGAATATCCCAACTATTCCGTTGATATTTCTTCGGTAACGCCTACCGACGCAACCGAAGGTATGATTTATCTGCCGCTTTCCGTTAAAAAACTTCCCGTGACGGTTACCATTACGGCGCCCGGCGGAGGAATGATGGAGTTCAGCTACGGGCACGAGATCGTTCAAGCCGATTACACCATAGTCTATTCGGGAATGCCCGCATTGGATTCTTCCAGTACCGATTACAATTATGCGGATGAATATCTCAAACAGAACGAGGTCAAGGCCTTGATAAGCGGTTCCATGTTGGATCTTCCCACCCTCTTTGAGGTGATGAGTAAGATATCTTCCAGCGATAATGAGAACGACTACAACCTTGAAGATTATTTGAAGGAAGGGGCGGATACTACGACCGACAATTTCGACCTCAGCTTCGGACAAGTGGTTTTCAAAGTAAACAAGATACAAATCAATGTCAGAATGGTAAACAATGCCGGCACGGCTTATAATTCAAACGGAGACTTCAGCATTATTTACGGGGAGGAGATGGTATATTCTCATACCGAGGCGGAACGTACCAACTACGCTTTCGAAATAGTGAACCGTAATTCCATTATAGGTTATTCCGAAGGTATGTCGTTGAAACAGATGCTGGGTCTGATATTCGCAGGGCGGGACGGAAACGAATCATCTGCCGACGAGTATGAAAAATCCGTTAATTATAAGATAACCAACAAAGCGGGGAGCGAGGCGGTATCTGCGGGAGAGAATTATATAGCTTTGACCGACACCTGGTACAAGTCCGAAAATTACGTCATAAAATGCGAACCTGCGGTCATTATGATCTATCCGAAAGTGCATTCGCTCGGCACCAATAACGTATTGCCTTATTCCGCAATAAGCCTTACCGGGCAGGAATCCGACTATTTGGGGAATATCAGGAACCTCGGCATGATGGTCAAAGTCAATTACGAAGGTATGCCCGAGGGGCAGGAAAGCGAGTGGGTCGACATTCGCAGGACCCTCACGGGGAATATTTATGACGGAGCTTATTATGTCCGTAACTGGAACGTGAATTTTGCCGGAGAACAACCGACTTCCTTGAAGGTGGGAGACGAAGTGGAACTCGTCTTATCGTTCAGCGAAAATTTCTTTAACGGCGACGCGTCGAACAGTATCGTTACCAAAGAATTCAAGGTAAGGATTTACGGAACCTCCGACAGCCTGATCAAAGACAAAACCTCTTCCGATTTCATTTTCGAAGAAACGTCCGACGCTTTCTCTTCGATAAAGAACAGCAACGGCACCTATATTCTGTCGGACGGGAAACAGACGACGAATCCCTATGAAGGATTATTCGACATAGTTTCGGCGGATTTCATATTCGAGATAAAGGATAGTGAAAATTACAGTGCGGAATTCATTCTTTACAAGAACGGTTCGGTGACGGTAAAACTCGGTTTCAGAGGCGGGAACGATTACGGATATTATGTTGCTTTCGAAAACGGAACGGAAGAGCACCGATACGAAAACGTACTCAAGGAGTATGACGTAACGGTAGGAGACAGCGTCGTTACCAGGAGCGTACTTGAAGACGTAAATTTGTTCGACGGTCGTAAACACAGGCTTACGGCTTATCTGGATAAGATAGGTTATATAGCCGACGACAAGGCGGTTAATCAGCCGTCCGAGAGATTATACAGGGTGCTGTTCGTGATAGACGACGTTTATGCGTACGAACTTACCTTCGTAGGCGGGACGAGAACGATAGCCTTTGACGGAGAAACCGGAGAATTCAGCATTTCTTACGAGGAATACATCGATTTCTCGTTACCTTCGCAAACCGGAGTGATCGTCAACGAATGTAAAGCGTATTTCAGCCGTTACAGCTTAAAGAATATGGGCGTGGGCGTTACCACGCAGGGATATGTGGCGGATTACACCTTCAGGGGCATAACCGACGGTTGTCTGTACTATTTAGGCGTGGGAGATTCCATTGAAAGTTTGTTCGAACCGACTTCGTTCAACACCAACGACGGATATGCCGGAAAATATTCCCTAAACTACGTTTATTACGACGCCATAAGCGGACAAGCGGTGGAAGCCTTGGATGAGAAAGGATTTTACAGAGTCAGCGTTACGCTCACCGTCAACGGACAAAGCACCGCTTCCCTCAACTTGTACGTCATAGTGGTGGAACATGCATACGAAAAGACCTCTATCTATGTAAACGAAAACAAAGTGTTGCCCACTTACGACAATCCCGTTACGATAGATGCGTCGACTGCCGGTAGTTCCTCTTTCTCCGAAATGCTGTCCACAATCAATTATTCGAGGATAGTGTTCGATTTCCAAGACGAAAGTACCGATACGATAAACGCTTCGTTGAGATTTATACTCAAGTCCTCCGACAACACCACCGTAGATCTTTCTTCGGTTGTCGACGGTAATTATCGCGGCGTAGCCGTCGCAGTCAACCGCATCGGCGAAACCGACGGAACGCCTGTCTATCAGACCGTAATATACGTCGTTACCGGCGGCAAAAGCTATGCTTTCAGCGTGGACGGAGTGGACTGGAGAGGAACTCAGAATATTCTCGAAGCGACTTACGATTACAATAACGGCGTAATTTACGTTACTTTGAGAAGAGAAGGGGCGATCGTATTCAGTAAAAAGCTCTACAAGAATAACGATGACGGCGGCACTATAGGCGCAGGCAACATCAGCACGGTGATCGGCGGACAAGAAGGCAGCAGCGGCTTTACCGGAGTATTCGCATTCCGCGCGAAGCTGAAATTGTACGAGATACGTTCTTCGGCTGAGAGTATAAGCTTGTACGAGTGGAGCGATTTTGACGGAAACGTGGCGCAGCAAGAGAGTTTGACCGAAGGAAAATATCTCCTTTCCGACGCATACGGGACCGTCCGCAATCTGTACGGCAACAGCACGCAATTCCGTTTCTCGGTTTCGAACGCCGCTTCCGACAGCGCGATAAGACTTATGTTCTATAACAATATGCCTTCCTTTATCGTTAAAGCCGGAAGTTTGTTCAATCAGACCATAGGCAGAGGCGCTTATCTCGAACTCAAGAGCAATTACGTCCGTCTATACCTGTATAAAGAAGACGTTATCTTCCGACCCGATATGTTGGGGAACGTAACCTCGACTAACCTGCTCGACGGGAACGAGCATACCGTGACCGTAACCGTTACGGAGGAAAAAACCACCATATCGAATACCATAGAAGCGTACAGAGTTTACATCATCATTGACGGTACGACTTACAGCGCAAGCATTCCCGTAGCCAACGATTTGAGCGGTATTTACACGTCGGATGGGAACACCGATCAAGACCCCGAAATGTCGTATAATTCCGCAGACACGAATTTCCTCTCGTCCGCCCGTTATTTGGGAGTGCAGGTGATCGGAGGCGCAACGCTCGACCTCAAAGGAATTTTCGTATTTTGAGTGATGTATTGATAGATTCTCTATTGGACTCGGCACTGGTACTTCCGTTTCTGTTTGCGGTATATCTGCTTATCGAAATATTGGAACATAATCTGATGTTCGCCAACAGAACGAAGTACCTTTTGCAAGGGAAACTCGCTCCGCTTATGGGGGCGGGGATAGGGCTGATACCGCAATGCGGTTTTTCGATAATGGCAACCAACCTGTATCTTGCCGGTAAACTTTCTCTCGGGACCTTGATAGCGGTTTTCATAGCGACCAGCGACGAAGCCGTACCCATACTTATCGCCGACGGAGACACCGCATTGAAGTTGTTGCCCATGCTGGCGTTCAAGGTGATTTATGCGGTATTTATCGGGTATTTGACGGACCTTATAGTAAACGCAAGGAAAAGAAAAAGAGCCGAAACGGAAACGACTCCGCAGCGAGAAGATAACAATTATTCGACGGAAAACGATACCGCTTCCGCCATTTCGGAACCATTGACCGACGACAATGCGGAGACCGAAAAGGGTTGTTGCGGGCATAAACTCGAATACAGAAAAACTTCGTCGGACGGGACTAAGGAAAAATTAAAAACCTATCTTTTACACCCGTTCATTCATTCGCTGAAAATATTTTTATACGTTTTCGTAATAACCTTTTTATTCGGAACGCTTATATATTATGTAGGGCAGGACAAGATAGCCGCTTTTCTGTCCGGGAGCGGCCGGTGGCAGCCTTTCCTGACCGCCCTCGTGGGACTGATACCGAACTGTGCCTCCTCGGTCATAATAGCAAGGCTATACGTTATGGGAGGATTGACTTTCGGGTCGTGTCTGGCAGGTCTCTGCTCCAATGCGGGGATAGGTCTTGCTTTACTCTTCCGCAGGAATAAGAATTTCGCCGAGAGTTTTATCGTCGCTTTAGTGTTATATTTTTCGGGTGTGGCGGTAGGTTTGGCTTTATCTCCCCTACCTTGGTAAGAACAGTAAAAAAACCGCGGTGTCGAAACCGCGGTTTTGATATACGGGGAAAAGTTTATTTTATCAGAGAGTGGAATACCGAAGAAGGACTTACGGCAAAAACGCCGTCTGCGCCTGCGGCGGAAGCTCTTTCGGCGTCCTTGACCGATTTTACGTTTTCGAAGTAAACCGCTATCCCGTAGGAGTGGGCGTAATCCACTATGCTTTTTTTGGCAAAGTTGATCCCGCAAAAAGAAAGGGGAAGGATCAAAACGGAATAATCCTTATTTGCAAGGCTGGCTCCGAACACGCAGGACAGATAAAAAGCCGCCTTGTCGCCGTCGGCAGAAATGGTTGCGCACCCGTCGGCGACGTAAGGGAAGGTAGCGCTTCTGTCGGCGATGTTATAGGTTTCCATAACCGATTTGAGGGTGTTTACCGCTTCGGTAAGATAATCGCCTTCGGACTTTATTTCGAAGAAATAACGGAAATTTTTCTTCCAGATATTTTCCTGCGCCCGCATATAATCGAGGAACTCTTCCAGCGTCACGATCCTGACATAACTTAGGTCGGTTTTGCCCCTGTAAGGATATTTCCCTTGAGAAAGGAAGTGATATCCCATATTGTACTGTTTGAGTTCGCCGGCGGATTTTTCTTCGGGATTCAGATTTTTTTCTTTGAATACTTCGTCGCAATCGGTGTAAGCGTCCAAGGTGTCGCTTCCGAAGATGACCAGCCTTCCGTCGGCGGTGAGCCGCAGCGGAATACGCATTGCGTCTATGGAATAACTGTTGTTGTTTTCGAAAAACAGTTTTATTGCCGACATGGTAAAGGTCGGAGCGGTATCGGAAAAGGACAAATCTGCCGCAAGATCGGTTTTTACGGAGGCGAAGGGGTTTTGTTTGAGCTGTTCGGCGTTGTAATCGGTGGGGGCGCTCCTCGGGATATAAGTGGAAAGGCAGAGCAAAACCACTATAACTATCAAACATAAAAGCGCGGTAACGGAAACTGCCACAGCCTTGTGATGGAGAAAAAATTTTTTTATTTTGATTCCCATAAAACCTCTCCGCAAAATATCGGTAACCCTGTTAAAATATTATATCCGCAGGGGAAATTTTTGTCAAACGGAGCGGAGTCGGACGGGAGAGGAGCTTGAGGAAGGTTTTTCGGAATATTTCGGCATTGAAAAAAATCGGTGTTTATGGTATAATTACAGTAATATTTTTTCGGAGGGACATCAATGCTGTCAGAATACAATTTCGCAATGGAATATAAATTGGGCGACTCCACGGTAAAATTCGAAGGAAAGAGTTGCGACCTTTACGAAATAGAGGAAAACGTACGTCCGCACGGGTTGGAAATTACCATTATCCCGAAGACTTCTTTCGCTCCCGTATCCGCTTACGTCGATTTCGACTTCTCCTATGCGTTGAGCGACAAGGTTTACGTCAACGGGTATCAGTCCTGGTCCACTTCCAGAGAATACACCGCCGACGACGTGCAACCGGGACTTATGGGCTTAGGCAAATTCGCACCGGTCAAAAATTATTGCCGTATTTTCGGAGATTACGACTTCCAGGACTATTCGGGGAAGAAGGGCGAATTCCACAGTTATTCATATACCTATGTAAAGAGAGGAGAAAAGCTCTATCTGTTTGGGTCTTTGTCCGAAAGAAGCGGATTTACCGTTTTCCGTCATTATATGGCAAACGACCGCATTTCGGTACAAAAAGACGTGGAAGGAGTGATTTTCGAAGCCGGACAACCCTATGTTTTGCATTCGCTTTATTGGCAGGAAGGGTCTTACAACGACGTTTTCGATAAATATTTCGAGGCGGCGCACATACCGAAACCCCGTTTCGGCAGAATGAAAGGCTACACCTCCTGGTATAATTATTACGGCGGCATCACCGAGGAAATTTTAAGCAGGGATCTCGAAGGGCTTTCCGTAATAGGCGATAAAGCCGATATTTTCCAGATCGACGACGGTTATCAGACGGCGGTAGGGGACTGGCTCACCGTCAAGGAAAAGAAATTCCCGAGAGGAATGAAATATCTCGCCGACAAAATTCATTCCTACGGCTATAAAGCCGGATTATGGCTGGCTCCGTTCAATGCTCAGAAGTCCTCCAAAGTGGCTAAAGAGCATCCGGACTGGTTGATAAAAAACGCCGAAGGCAAGCCTGAAAAAGGAAGTATCGCCTGGGGCGGAGCTTATACTCTCGACCTTTACCATCCCGAGGCAAAGGAATATATCAGAGAAGTTTTCAGATGCGTTTTCGACGACTGGGGCTTCGATATGGTCAAACTCGATTTTCTGTATTCCGAATGTCATACTCCCCGTAACGGCAAAAGCAGAGGTACCATTATGACCGAAGCGATGGAATTTTTAAGAGAATGTGCCGGGGATAAAATTATTTTAGGCTGCGGAGTTCCGCTGTTCCCCGCCTTCGGGACGGTGGATTTTTGCCGAATTTCCAGCGACGTGGGAAAATCCTTCAAGGATCCGTTCTACGTCAAGCACAGCAATCAGGAAATAATCAGCACCAAGAGCGCAATGAACAATACCATCTTCAGACGTCACCTGGACGGAAGGGCGTTCATCAACGATCCGGACGTCTTTTATTTGAGGGCAAACGATCTTTCGGGGAAGGACAAACTTTTCTTACGCAGCGGCTATCTGCAATTTACCGACGAGCAGAAACAACTTCTTGCAAAAATCAACTCCATGTGCGCAAACGTGCTTTTCGTATCCGACAACGTGGGCGGCTACGGAGCGGAGCAGAGAAGGGCGTTGGAAAAGCTTTTCGGGGAGGAGACCAAGACCGTCCTCGACGCTTCTTACGTCGGGAAAGACCGTATTTCGGTAACCTATATCGAGGGTACGGATCTATATAAGCTGGATTTCAATACCGTCACGGGAGAAAATAAAACCGTCAAGGCGTAACGGGAATAGGTTTCGAAAAAAAAGCGGCTTCGGGAAAGGAGCCGCTTTCGCTTATAATTTTATCCGTTCAGCCTGCGGCTTTGAAATGTCGTTTTTCCCAGGAACGGGAGAGATAGAGTCCGACGGACAACGCCGTACCTATCACCCAACCGATGGGCCAGGAGATGCATATGCCGAGGAACCCCAGAGACGGGGCGAGGATATAGGAGAGAGCCACCCTCAGGATAAGGTCGGCGAAGGTGGATACCATAAACTGGAACAGGCATCCGGCGCCTTTAATTACTCCGTCGGTGGAAGTTTTTATGGCGATAAAGACGTAGAAGGGGCAGGTTATCCACAAAAATTGCGCTCCCGTGGAAATTACCTCCGACACCGAAATAGTTCCGCCGGATTCCGAAGAATTCACGAACAGTTCCACCAGTTGATTTGCCAGAGGCGCCACTATAGCCACTATGCAGAGGGAGAAAGCGATCAATATCATAGCTGCCGAGTACATACCTTTTTTGACTCGTTTTATATCGCCTGCGCCGAGGTTCTGAGCGGTAAAAGCCGCTATGGCGTTGGCGACGGTGACGATACAGGAGATACAAAAGGTATTTATTTTCATAGCTGCGGTATATGCGGCAATGGTCTGTTCTCCGAAGCCGTTGATGAGATTCTGCACGAAAAGCTGCCCTATGGAAACGAACGATTGTTGACAAACCCCCGGGAAAGCCATTAAAACTATGGATTTCAGGATACGGGTGGAAAAAACACTTTTGAAGTCGAATCCCGCTTTGGAGGAGGCATTTTCGGTGACGTTGAGCTTTTTAAGTCGGACAAAGACGAGAATAAGGGAAATTATACCTGCGCACGCCTGAGCGATCAGGGTGGCGAGAGCGAGACCGGTAACGCCCATCGGTTTAGCGAGGACAATATCCAATCCCACGTTCCCCACCGAGGAGCATATCAGCAAAACCAACGGAGTCACGCTGTCGCCCATACCGGTAAAAACGGCGTTGGAGGCGTTGTAGATAAAGACGAATATAAGTCCCAAAGTATATATTTCCAGATAGGAAACGCTGTCGTTATAGATACTTTGTGGGGTATCCAGCAGTCTGACGAGAGGCGCCGAGACGAAATATCCTATCAAGGTCAGTAGGGCGGACAAGACGAACATAAATATCAACGCCGTGTAGGAAGCGGTTTTGACGGAAGAAAATTTTTCCTGTCCGAAGAAACTTGCGCAGACTACGCTTATTCCGCCGCTGCACCCCACGGCGATGGCGACGTAAATCATAGTCACGGGGGTGGAGACGCCGACGGCGGCGAGGGCGTTGTTGGAAATCATATTTCCGGCGATTATGCTGTCCGCCATATTGTAAAGCTGTTGAAAAACCATACTCAGCAAGAGCG
>CASDZI010000018.1 GCA_949285605.1 uncultured Christensenella sp. | reverse complement strand
TCCTCCAGTTGTTTTTTTGTTTCAATTTAATTATACAACAGATTCATATGAACTTCTTTTTTTGTTCTCAAAGTGTTGCACTTGAAAGTATAATTCACCGGCAATAAATGAAACGAACGCCTTTTCGGCGTTCGTTTTTTCATTATAAAAAGTAAAATTCCGTTCAGCCTTTCAGAGTAAAAACGAATTTAACCGGATTATGGTCGGAATAGGCAAAATCGGTATCCACGTTGGTTATCGAAACGGTTTCCACGTTGTCGGATACGATAAATCCGTCCAAAACGGTAAGATAATTCACTCCCTTTTCGTAAGGTATTTCCGCAGCTCGGCAGGTGCCCGTGCCTTCCTTGCTCGCCACCACTCGGAAACCCTCCCCGAGCATTTCGGTGGTCAAAGGATACGCCCAGGTAGGTGTTTTCTGTTCGGTGGGGAAAGTTCCCAAACTGTCGGCAAGTTCGTGATTGAAGTCGCCGCCTACTATGACGTAATTGCCGTCGGCGTATTCCACTTCTATGACCTGCTTCAACAGAGCAAGCTGCTGTTCTCTGATAAGTCCCCCCTCGTCGTAAGCCGACATATGGGAATTGACGAGTACCAGCTCCTTTCCGCCTTCGACGGCTATTCTGTTGACGGAGAAGCATCTGTCCAGGTCGAAGAACTTGGCAAATCCGTCGTCCACGGGATAACTTCTTCTGACGCTTTCGGTGATTCCGTAAGCGGAAAACGTCGCTATCCCCGCCGTGCTTTTGCCGTGATGGTCGTTGAGCGGATACATCAGATACGCCGAATGGAAATTAACGGCGAACGTGGAGGAATATCCGCTAAGCGCTTCCTTCAACGCCGCATACTGGTCAATGTGATAACTCCTGTCGGCGTCCGTATCCGCTTCCTGTACCAAAATAAAATCCGCTTTGCTTTCCTTGAGGACGTTCACGCTGCCGGCTATATCTTTAAGGACGTGTTCTTTATCTATGGCTTTTCCGTATTTACCGGTGACCACCGTGCCGTCCAGCATCTCGCCGCTGTCCATAAAGAAAGAAAAATCGGGAGAATAGGCTCCAAAACCTATATTATAGGTTACCGCAGTATAGCTTTCCCCTATTTCGAGGTATTTTCCTTCTATCGGGTTTTCCACGCTCAGGACGAGGTAGTCTTCTATCCTGTCGTACTCGATGACCACATACAAAACGTATGATAAAGCTGCGAGTATGACCGCAACTATCAGCCCGAGCAACACGAACGCCGTTATTTTCCACGCTTTTTTGGTACCTGTTTTCATAAAGCCTCCTACTTTTACGCCTGCAGTTTCAAAAGGACTATGCCTTCGCTGTAATTTACTTTTCCGATTTCCGCCACTATAAGGATATTCCCGTCGGAGCACTCGGCGCAGGAATAGCCCGAAGCCCCGGGGTAGAGTTGCTGCGTGGTCCAGCTCTTTCCGCCGTCGTCACTTTTTGCGAGGGTAAGATTGACTCTGTTACGGAAAGAGTCGGGATAACTCAAAAGTAAAGTTCCGTCCTCTTCGGTGCAAAGAGAACTCATACATATCGGGGTACGCAAGGACGTTTCCTTCGTTTCGATATACCAGGTTTCTCCCCCGTCGTCGGAATAGGATATCCGCTGATACTGTTCGGGGTGATACATAGTGCAACCCGTGTTGTCCCTTATTACCATAGCGAGAGTGCCGTCGGAAAGAAGGGCGGCTTCGCATTCGTTGCCCTCTCCGGCGTTTGCTCCCCTGTGCCAGCTTTCTCCCCCGTCGTCGGAATATAGCACGAAGGAAAATCCTGCGTTACTGGCAGGAATGATTATCCTCCCGGCTTTCTCCCCTTCGATTATCTGCACGCCCTTGCCCGGTCCTACCATAAGAGTGTCCGTCCTCACTCCGTCGGCTCCGCCGGGGGCGGCCGATTCGTCTTTTTCCAAACTGATGTCCTTGATCTCTCCCCATTCCATAATCCCTTCGGACGTCAATTTACCTTTTGCCGTAAAGGTGCGGTAATAATACCCTTCGCTTTCCGCCGCACGCATAAACGCCATATGCAGATATCCCGTGAACACGTCGAAAACGGCGGTGGGGTTCCCTACTTTTCCCACTTCCTCTCCGAAGGTGAAAAAGGTCTGCAACGCCCCGAATGTTTTTCCTCCGTCCAAGGAAATTTTCCCCACGAGGTCTATCCGTCCGGTGTCGTGCGCCGAGTCTTTCCTCCCCTCGCAGAACGCTATGACCACGTCGGAGGAAAGGTCGTAAGAAAATTTTTCGTTAAGGACTTCCTTTTCCATAACTATTATCGACGGAATACGGAAAGAGGCGTACCCTTCCTCCCCTTCGGCAAACAGGAAGGAAACTTCCGTCCCGTCGGCAAAATCGCGGTAGTCCTGTGCGCTTGCCCATATAACGCCCGCCGTTACCGAAACTATCACCAGCACCGCGGCGGTGGCGGAAAGGAAATACTTTTTGTCGAGAAGGAAAACCAGCGCTCCGACTATAAGCAACACCGCTCCGATTATAAGCGTTACCGACGTGGCTATACTCAGAGTTATCGGCTGAAAATAATTGACTACAAGGCCGTTCAGCACAAGGCCGAGTAAAGACGCCAAGGCGCCCGCTATGAAAACCGCAGAAAGAATAAAAGGTAGTTTCCCGAAAGATTTTTTTATTTCGGAATTATCTTCCGTTTTTTTCTTTTTTATAAAATAAACCGTTACAAGACAAGCGGGAAGTACGATAATGCACAATGCCGCAATAAGCGCCATAACGGCGGTATTGAAAAATATTCCGTCGTTAAAGACGAGGAACATCACCGTTCCCGCTATCCAACAGGCGTATCCCGCCGCAGACAAAACTATCGACAAGGCTTTTTTTATCATTATCTTTCCGCTCCGTGAAATTAAAGATATTTATTATATATTAACAAAATATGCTTCCTTTTTCAAGGCGTAACGGACAAAACGCTATTGAAACTTTATCGGCGCTATGCTACAATTTAGCTAAGGTGCGGAATTTTTTTCAACCGTACCCTCCGAGTCTTCGAGTCCTAAGGTGCGTCCGCTACGGAGCGAAGACCGGGGTTACGTCGGAAACGGCGTAGCCTCCCGTTGCGGAAAGGAGAAATTTTTATGAAAAGGAAACTCACGACCCTGCTTTTATGCCTTCTGACGCTTACGCTTGTTGCGGCGGTTTTCGTCGCCTGTAGCGACGAAGCGGAAAAAGGCGCCTACGTTCTGAGCGACAAAGGCACTTATCTTGCCTATAAAAAGAACGCCGAAGGCGACCAAATCCCCAACCTGACGCTTCTTTACGAACAGGACGACGCACTGAAAAACACTTATTCAATGATAGCCGTGGACGGCGACGGAAGCGGTTTCGGAGGGGCTTTACAGACCCCCGTCAACGAAAAAGGAGCCGACAGCTTCATCAAATGGATGAGTCTTGCTTCCACCCGTACGTTGATAGCCGACTTCGGTAAAGCCGATTACGACGAAGCTCTCTTCTATCTTGTCGACAACGCACAGACCTATACCGGAGACGTGGCGAGTCTCGCTTGCGGAACGGGCGACACCGCCAAAATCCGCATTTCCACCACCACTTCGGTAAACGACACAGGTCTTCTCAATTATCTTTCGGAAAAATTCGAAGAAGCCACGGGCTTTGACGTAGAGGTCTCTTCGGCAGGCACCGGAGCCGCCATTCAGGCAGCCAAAAACGGTAATGCCGACCTCATTCTCGTCCACTCCGCTTCCAGCGAAAAAGAATTCATCGACGGAGGGTTTGCACGTACCGTGGACGGACTTACGGGAACGGTCACCGATTCGGCGTATCCTGCCAGAGTCAGCTTTATGTATAACTATTTCGTGCTTCTCGGGCCTAATAGCGACCCTGCCAAAGTCAAGGATGCCGCCACCATTTACGACGCTTTCACGTCCATAGCTAACGGCGGCTACAATTTCGTTTCCAGAGGAGACGCCTCGGGTACTCACAACGCCGAAGTCAAACTCTGGCAAGGTACCGTCCTTACTTTAGTGGATATTTCCCTCGCTTCCGGCGCTTCTTCGGTAGCTCCGTCGGGAAGCGACGGCAAAATGGCTTCCTGGTACGTTTCCGCAGGACAAGGTATGGGAAGCTGCCTTACTATGGCAAGCAACTACAACACCAAAGGCTGAAATCGAACTCCTATGTGGTCCAATATTTTCGATTCTTTTTCCAAAGCGTTTCTCCTCATGAGCGAGGGGGACGTTTTGCTGTCGGAAATAGTGGCTACCACCCTTCTGATGAGCTTACGCAGCTCTCTCTATTCTTTCATAATCGGAGTGCCGTTGGGTATTCTGATAGCTTTGAACGAATTTCCCGGCAAAAAAGCGGTAGTCACCGTAATTCGGACGCTTATGGGACTACCTGCCGTCGCCGTGGGAATTTTTATTTATCTGCTGTTTTCGGGGACGGGTCCGTTCGGAAAATCGGGACTGATTTATTCCGTTACCCTTATGGTGATAGCTCAGGTGGTGTTGATAACCCCTATCGTCGCAGGCATGACGGAAAACGCCGTAAGCGGACTTACCGTCGCTATGAAGGAATCGGCTTACGGAATGGGACTTTCCAAAGGCAAAACCTTTCTCCTCGCCCTAAACGAGTCCAAATATCAGCTCATTGCGGTATATTTGTTTGCGTTTTCCCGAAGCATAGCCGAAGTGGGAGCGGTGCAGATAGTGGGCGGCAATATTCTGCACAAAACCAGAGTAATGACCACCGCAATCGCCCTCAACTACAATACCGGACAGTTCCAACTCGCCCTCGCATTGGGGATAATCCTTATTCTGATAGTGCTTGCCCTCAACGTGGCGGCAAGTCTCTTGCAAGCGGGGTTGAAAAAAAGATGATCGCAGTCACCGTTTACAAAGAATATAACTCTCTCCCCGTCCTCGACGTCAAGGACCTGTCTTTCGAAGAAGGAAAAATTTACGCACTTATCGGCGGAAACGGCAGCGGAAAAAGCACTTTTCTGAAATCGATGGCAAACGTAATCAAATTTCAAGGGAAAACGGACTTCGGAGCGGTGAAACCGTCGGAAATCGGATATCTCCCGCAAAAAAATTTCGCTTTCGATATGAGCGTAAAAGGAAATATGATGCTAAATTGCGGCAAACGGAAGAAAAAGGACGCTTTACGCGAAGCTACGGAACTACTGGAAAAATTCGATCTTGCCCGTTACGCCAAAAAGAACGCCGCCCGTCTGTCGGGAGGCGAAACGCAAAAACTCGCTCTCTGCCGTCTGCTTTTCGGAAATTACAAAATTCTGCTTTTAGACGAACCGACGGCGTCATTGGACATAAATTCCACCCTGAAAGCCGAGGAAAACGTCCAAGAATATTTTTCCTCCCGTCCCGCTACTATTTTTATCGCCACCCATTCCCTGCGACAGGCGAAAGCCCTTGCCGATTATGTGATTTATCTGGAAAACGGACATATCGAAGAAATAACCGAAACCGAAGAGTTTTTCCGCAACCCTTATTCGGAAAAAGCTCGCTTGTTTTTAAGTTTTCACACGGATTTTTAACAGATCAAATTTCGTCGGGCAAATAAACCGTTATTTCGTCGCCCTTTTTCACTTCTCCGCCCTTCTCCACCGTGGCGAAGATCCCTTCCCTCGGCATAGCGCAGATACCGTATTTTGCGGCTATTTCGCACCCTTGGTCGGCGTGGCACTTCTTGCCTATCTGACTGACTTTAAGGACGGCGTCCCCTATCTGAAGACGAGTACCTAAGGGAAGACGGTACAGACATATCCCCTCTGTGGTAATGTTTTCGGCAAATTTCCCTTCGCAAAGTCCCTTGACGTCCTTTTTGTCCTTTTTGAAATTTTCTATGCTCTCTACGGACAATAAACTGACTTGCCTTATCCCCGGACCTGCGTGGGAATCCCCTTCCAGACCGTAATTTTCGATAAGAAAAGCGCTCGGAACGGGATTTTTGCTCCTGCCTTTTTTCTTACTGACGTTGACTGCCGCAACTTTACCCTTAATCATACCTCACCTCTCCCGATTTTCCGCCGCTTTTTTCCCTGAGACGGATATTTTCCATAACCGCCCCTTTGTCTGCCGATTTTATCATATCGTAGACGGTAAGTAAAGCTACCGATACCGCCGTCAACGCCTCCATTTCCGCTCCCGTTTTGCCGTCGGCGGTCACCGTCGCCGTCACGGTCAATACTCCCTCTCCGTAAAAAAAAGCTATTTCCGCCCCGTTCAACGGGATATTGTGACACATCGGGATAAGTTCCCACGTCCTTTTGGCTGCGGAAATCCCCGCAACGAGTGCGGTATTGAGGACTTCTCCTTTCCTAACGCCGCCGTTTTTTATCTGCTCCAGAACTTCCCTTTTCATTCGGATAGAGCCTTCGGCTACCGCTTTTCGAAAAGTGACTTCCTTCCCCGAAACGTCCACCATTTTGGCAAATCCTGCCTCGTTTATATGCGAAAATTCCATATTCTATCCTCCTATACTGCCCATTTCCTCTTTTTGTCGCACGCCTTTTTCCAGTTGATGACAGGGCTGCTTGGCTCCTGCTGCACGAATAAGAATTTGTTTCAGTCCTTCATAATCGGAAAGATACGGTCTGACGTCGAAGGACACGTCCGAATGCAGACAGGGCAGAAGTTTTCCCGTGCAGGTCAAACGCAACCTGTTGCAGGAAGCGCAGAACTTTTCGCTCAAAGGAGTGATAAACCCCACTCTGTACCCCCGTCCTTCGTAAAAAGTCACGTTTCCCGCCCTTTCCGTTCTCGAAAGTCCGTGCCGCTCGGCTACCTCCGCCGCCGAGACGAACTTGTCCGAAATCAGCTTTTCCGTGGGAGAAAAAGGCATAAGTTCGATAAATCTCAATTCCGCTCCCACGGTCCTTGCAAATTCGGCAAGCGGAAAAACGTCGTCGTTTATTCCTTTCATCAAAACGGCGTTAATCTTCAGGCTAAAGCCGAGATCGGAAGCGAGGATTATCCCGTCGGTAACCTCGGAAACGTCGCCGCCGCCTATACTGCGGTAAACTTGCCCGTCGGTAGTATCCAAACTGACGTTCAGACCGTTCAGCCCCGCACTCTTCAATTCCGACGCAAAACGCTTAAGCAAAACGCCGTTAGTGGTCATTCCCACCGTCGCACCTGAGGACACCAGCTTTTCTATGAGAGCGAAAACGCCTTTTCTTATCAGAGGTTCGCCGCCGGTTATACGGAACTTTTTTCCGCCGAGACCGATAAAAGCCTCCGCAACCTTCGTAAAATCCTCTATCCTGAGTATCTCCTCGTGCGAAAGGTGCTTAACCGGACCCGTCTTGCAATAAAAGCAATTCAGATTGCATTTATCGGTGACGGAAAGCCGCATGTAATCGATGGTTCTGCCGAAAGGATCTGTCATATTTCGATAACTTCTCCCGTTCTCTTTACGGTATAATCCCCGAATTTTTCGATTTTTTTAATAAATTCCGCACTCTTTATATAATCGAAAAAGGCGGTAAAACGAGGATCGTCGTAATCTTCCTTACGGATAAGAAAATCGTATTCCTCGTCGTAAAGCGGTACGAAATCCAATCCTAAACAGTTAGCTGCACTCTTGACCCCCATTCCCGTCACGGCGGCTCCCGATTCCACCGCCATACCAACGGCAAGGTGCGTGGCGTATTCCTTTTCGTAACCGACCACGTCGCGTCCGTCGACGTGAATTTCCGACAGCATATAATCGAACAAAAGCCTCGTCCCCGCCCCTTTCTGACGGTTGGCAAAGGGAATTTTTTCCGTCACTATCTGCTTGACGGAAGTCACCGAACGGGGATTGCCTTTTTCCACGATGAGTCCCTGGGTTCTGCCCACGCCTTTTATTAGGAGCATTTTTTCCTCGGGAAAATATTTTTTGACGTAGGACACGTTATATATCCCCGTTTCGGGGTCGAGAAGATGAACGGGAGCGATGTGACACTCCCTTTTTTTCAATGCGAAAATCCCTCCCATACTCCCGACGTGCGCCGCAGTAAGCGGCACCTTCTCCCCGATGACGTCGAGAATCAGGTCGTGACTACCGGTGACCACGAGATTGTTTTCTATATATTTCAGCGGCTTTCTGAGGGAAATTTCCACTTCGCTCCCTGCGTTGAAACCTTCGGAAAAACGGTCGATTTTCAGTATTCCGTCGGCTTTGACCAGGCTCATTATCTGCGCCGCTCCCCTTTCGAGAGGAGTGCAGACAAGCTTTCCGCCCACCTTGCCTACCGACATTCGGAGATACTCGGCGCTTTTAAGACTGCTGACTATATTACGGGTGAGAGTGGCTTTTACCGTGCTTTCCTCTCCGTCGTCGCTAAGCCCGAGATAGGAAAGTACGATAGGCTTGACGAAAAAGTCCACCACGATATAAGCGGAAACGGGATACCCCGGCACTCCGAGTACGGGTTTTCCGCCGCAACACGCCAAAATCACGGGTTTTCCCGGTTTTATGGCAAGTCCGTGCAGGAATATCTCCCCCTTTTCCCCGATGACTTCGCAAGCGAAGTCCTTGGTCCCCGCAGAGCTTCCGGCATTTACTATAACTATATCGTTTTGGGATAAAGCTGTATCTATAGCTACACTTAACTCGTTTTTATCGTCCTTTACCGTAGGATAACGCTTTACTTCCGCTCCGTAAGAGGACAGCATCGCCTTGAAAAGACGGGAGTTACTTTCCAGAAGTTTTCCGTCGGTAAGGTCGGAAGGTCTGTCGACCATTTCCTCACCCGTGGTTATCACTCCCACCGACGGTTTTTTGTAGACGGTGATTTCCTCGTTTCCCGAAGCATATATCGCCCCCACGTCCACGGGACGGATCTTCCGACAGGACGGAAGCACCGACTCCCCTGCGACTATGCTCTCTCCTTTCACTCTTATATGTTGCCACGGATACGCAGAAACTCGTATTTCGACATTTTTCTCGTCGAGAACCGTCACGTCCTCTATCATTATCACGGCGTCAAAAGGATAAGGTATCCTGTTGCCGGTGTTGACGTAAACGAAGTCCGTGCCTTCGGTAAGACGGAGGGGATTTTTTTCCGACGCCTGTTTTGTCTTTTCGCTTTCCACGGCTATCCCGTCCATTGCCGAAGCGTTGAAGCACGGGTCGCAGACCTTAGCGAACACCGTTTCTGCCGTGACCCGTCCCAATGCGTCTTCGGTTTTTATGATTTCCTTTTCCGTCCTTTTGTCGGCAAACAGTTTCAGATATTCCTTGTATAAGGACGGATCGTGATTTTCTATATAAGTTTTTCTCATAACAGTTCTATCTCCGCAATTTTTCCTTTGTCCACACCCTCTACAAAGTCGGGTATGGTAACGAAACCGTCGCAGGAAGCCATCGTTCCCACCATACCCGATTTCCCGAACAACGGTTCAAAGTACGTTTCGCCGTCTTTTTCCTGCAGTTTGACGGGCATGATAAGAGTTCTTCCCTTCCCTGCGGGGAAATTTATTTCGCTCCGAGCCTTGATTTTAGTCCGTTCTTTTACCGACAGGCTCCGTTCGTAGGCTTTCAGACAGACTTCCTTCAATACCGTGAATGCCGCCGTAGGGTGTCCGGGAAGTCCTATGAAAATTTTTCCTTTTCCGAAGGAAGCTACCGTCGGTTTCCCGGGTTTCAGGGCTATACCTCTTATAAAAATTTCTCCCACTTCGGCTAAAAGCCGTTCGGTATAATCGGCGTTTCCCACCGAACTTCCGCCGCTTAAAAGGATAATATCGGCAATTTCGGAGGCTTTATCGATATTTTCTTTCAATTTATCGTAATCGTCCTTTACCTTGACGCTTCCCACGCATTCCCATAACGGTGCGGCGTAAGTCAGCAATAAGGTATTTACGTCGCGGACTTTTCCCAAAGGACACTCTTCGTCGTAATTTACCAGTTCGTCGCCGGTGGATATTACGAAATACTTAGGTTTTTTCACGACCTCCGCCGTCTTTACCCCTGCGCCTGCCAGCGCCGCCGCTCGCATTGCGGTAATAACGGTGCCTTTTTCGACGATCCTCTCCCCCTTTTTATAGTCTTCTCCGATCTCCACGACGTTTTCCATATAAGACAGGGAAGAGGATAAGCAAATTTCCTCCCCTATCCTTTCTATCTGTTCTATCATCACGACGCAATCGCTCCCTTCGGGCAACATTCCGCCCGTAGGAATATACATACATTCTCCGATTTTTATTTTATTTGCGGGTTTTTGACCCATTTCCACCGCTCCGACCACTTTCAGAACGGCAGGAGCTGCGGGAGAACATACGGCTGCATCCGAACTTTTCAATGCGTATCCGTCCACCGTCGAACGCCTGTACGGCGGTAAGTTTTCGGGACAAAAGACGTCTTTTGCGCAAATTCTGCCCACGGTTTTGTCTGTAGGCAGGGTTTCGGTAACTCCGATTGCGGCAAATTTTTCGTTCATTAGACGTAAAGCCTCTCGGTAAGGAATGACGTTCATCATTTTCGGGCACACTCCCCGACCCGACCGAGCAGGACTTCTATACCGTGTTTAAGAGGATTTATCACGAAATTGAGATTTTCTTCGCAGGCTTTAGGCGACCCCGGGAGGTTGAGAATGACCGTACTTTTTTTTATACCGCACACCGCTCGGCTCAACATGGCTTTATCGGTGTAACGCATAGAATTGGCTCTCATCGCTTCGGCTACCCCGGGAACCAGCCTTTCCGCAACCTTAACGGTGGCTTCGGGAGTGACGTCTCTCGGCGAAAATCCCGTTCCGCCCGTAGTGGCTATCAAATTGACGCCGTCGGCGCAAAACCGCTCCAAGGCGGTGACGATAAAATCGGTTTCGTCGGGCACGACGGTAATATCCTTGACTTCGAAACCGTTTTCTTCCAGTATTCTCTTGACCGTCGGTCCCGAAAGGTCTTCTCTTGATTTTTTGAAAGCCGAGTCGCTCACTGTCAAAACTGCCGCAGTAAACATATTATTTCTCCTTAACCGCCCGACGCAGGGCTCATTATCAAAACTTTATCCCCGTCTTTAAGGGGCGTTTTGTATTTTTTTAATTTCAGAAAATTGACGTCGTTGACGAAAACGATGGAATTTTTAAGTTCCTTGACCGTATAAACGGGGTTCATTTCGTACAACTTCTTGAAAAGCTCCTTGACGCTCGCAGCTTCCACCGAACACTCCTTCAAGCCGTAATTCAATCGGTATAAGCCGAAAAATTCCACTTTGACCATTCCTTCCTCCCTATCCTTCCGAGCTTACGGCTTGTCTTTGTCCGATATTGTCGAGTTTGTCCAGTCCGTAGTAACGTATGGTGGATTTTTTCACAAATCCGTTTTCGTCCCAGCCTCTGCCCTTGTAAAAGTCCTTTTTCAGTACTTTTTGCGGCACTTTGGTGCGTTTATCGCCGGGTATCTGTTCCTCGTCGGTGAGACGTTTGGGAAGTTTGTCGTCTTTTTCGGTAATACCGAGACGGGTGTTTATTATCCTTTCGAGGTTGAATCCCCTTGCGCCTATCTTCATCATATCTCCCATGGTAAGACGCATGCCCGTTGCGGCGTTTATGGCTAAAGGATGCGGAAGCATCGGGGGGATGTTGAGGTGCACGAGGTGGGGATACTTGTTGATTATTTTCAAAGCTCCCCCTAAATAGGGCAAAACCCCGTTCACGATGCGGGAGAGTAAACTGTTGGGTTTCCTGAACAAAAACGGCGGGAAAAAAGCATACGTCGTGAACAGACAGCTGCCGTCGGCACTCACGGCTTCCATAAGGTTCTGGAACATAATGGCTATCTGCGCTTTTCCGTGCTTGGTGTAAGGATTTATGGTAAGTCCCAGTCCCTCCACAACCACCTCGTAACCTGCGTTGAGGTGACAACCGCCTCGGTTTGCGACCGAGTACCCTAACCCTTGTCCCACGGCTCCCCTCGGTTCGTATGCCGAAAGTTCCATTCCCTTGACCTGAATACAGAAGTCCTCTCCCCCGTACAGTTTCATAAGGGATTTCGACCCGTCGGCAAGCTTGTCGCCCCTTTCGGTGCTTCGGAAAGCGATTTCGTGCAGAACTTCGGAAATATTGTCCTTTTTCCCGAATTCGAGTCCGCTGTCCCACATTCCTTTTTCGGCAAGCTCCATGGCGAACGCTATGGTCCCCGAACAGGAAATGGTATCCAGTCCCAGTTCGTCCATTTCGTAATTCCATTTTACGATTTCGTGCAAATCGTCGTTAAGAATGTTGGCGCCCATAAGTCCCATGATTTCCACTTCCGGACCCTTTACCGTCATTCCGTCCAGGTCCACTACTCTTGCGCATTTTATAGGGCAAGTCAAACACCCCTTATTCTTTATCAAAAACCGCTCCGCAAGCTCTTCTCCCGTTATTTTACGGTAGTTTTCAAATCTCCCCGAAGAAAAATTCTTGGTGGCGAGAATGTGTTTCTGGTTCATGGACGCAACCAACGCCGCCGTGCCGAGCTTCGGTAACTGCTCTCCCGTGAGAGGGTGCGACGTAAGACGTTTCGTCCATTTGATTTTGATTTTTTTGAGTTTTTCGGGATTTTTTATATTGAGTTTCTTATATCCCGTAGCCACCACGGCTTTAAGGTTTTTACTGCCCATGACTGCGCCTATTCCGCCTCTGCCCGCCGCTCTGTCGTCGCTGACGGCGCAAGCGTATCGGACAAGATGCTCCCCTGCCGGACCTATGACTATTTTGCTGCCCGCCCCCCCGATAGCCTTCTGCGTATCCATAGTCAACATGCCTCTCAGGTGTTCGGCAGACAGGAATTTGACCCCGTCGCTCGTAACGTCCAGATAAATAAGCTCTTCGCTTTTCCCCGTTATAATCAAAGCGTCGTAACCGGCTCTCTTCATCGACAGGGCAAAACTCCCTCCGCAGTTGGAACTGGTCAAAATCCCCGTGAGCGGAGAGATCGTACTGACGTTGAACCTCGACGACGAAGGACATCCCGTCCCGTTCAAGGGCCCGGAAGAAATGACTATTACGTTCTCTTCCCCCAGCGGGTGTATGGGTTTTGTGATAAAATCGTACAATATCCTTGCGGCAAGAATTTTACCGCCGAGAAAATTGCGATAGTCTTCGTCGCTCACGGGATAATCGCTTACGCTTCTGTCCGTAAGATTTATTTTTAACACCCTGCCACAATATCCGCCGTATTTTGTAGCCATAGATACCCCCAATGCGATAAAATCTATTCTTTCCGAAAATCGGAACTCTTTTTTTGCACAAAAAAAACTATTTATAATAAAATTATACCATAACGACGTTTCCGTTTCAATACGCATTTTTTTCATTCGTCCAAGTTCGGCACGTCGTTCAGTCGAAAATTTTGCCGAAAATCCGCTTTTGAGGAAAATTTCGGAGATATTGACAAGGCAAATAAATTTTAGTTATAATTTATAAAAAGAGTAGGAAGGGAGAAATTTTGGCGGACGTTTTATCCGAAAACAGAAATATCGGAGCGATAACCGAAGAGGAGCAGGAAATTTTACGTTCCAAGACCGTCCTAATAGCCGGGTGCGGCGGTCTGGGGGGTTTTTGCGCCGATATGCTCAGCCGCCTGGGTATAGGGTGTCTGGTACTTTGCGACTGCGACGAGTTCGAACCCAGTAACCTCAATCGCCAGCTTTACAGTAACGTCACCACTTTAGGTATCAACAAAGCCGTCGCAACTTCCCGTTATATCACCCAGCACAGTCTGTGCAAGGTCCGCACCTATCCTATGCGTATCACGAAGTCCAACGCTTACGCCCTCACCGAAAACTGCGATCTGGTCATCGACGCTCTCGACAACGTGCAGACCCGATTCGAGCTGGAAAAAGCCTGCGAAAAACGCGGTATTCCGATGATAACGGGCGGTATTTCCCACTGGTACGGACAGGTGTCGGTGATTTTTCCGGGGGACAATTCTTTGGAAAAGATTTTCGGAACGGCGCCTGTAAAAAAACGCCCTCCCGTACTCGGCTTCGTGGCGGCGAATATAGCCAGCTGCGAAGTGGCGGAAGCGTGCAAGACGCTTTTAGGCTACCCGTCCTTACGCCATAAACTTCTCATCATCGACCTCAAGGACTTTTCCGCAAAAATCCTTCCTCTTAACTGATTTTTTTGTTTCTTATTTTGCTCCGTGGATTCTCGCCAGCACGTCGTCGGTGGAATACTCTCCGCTACGGTTTATTCTTCGCAGTTTCAAAAAACATTCCCCTTCGCCTTTTTTAACCACGCTCACGCCTTCGTTGCAGGTTAAGGTTATTTTTATTCCTTCTTCTTTCAAAATTTCGTCGGCTTTTTCGTTATATCGACCGAAAGGATAAGCAAAAACAGTGGGCTTAACTCCCGTAGCGGCAATCAATTTTTCCTGATCTTTCAAAAAATCGTTTCGGAAAGCCTCGGCGTATGCGGTTTCGCTTTCGCCCGTTTTAGGCATAATGCCGTATCGAGGTTTGAAAGAATGCATATTGTAGGTGTGGTTGCCGAAGACGAAATATCTGCTTTCGTAAAGTTTGCCTATCTGTCCCCAGGTAAGGTGGGAATAATTCGGATTGCTGTCGTCGCCCGAAACGGTGGAATGTTCGCTGAACGCTCCTATAACGTTTATCACGGCTTTAGCCGAATATTTTTCCAGAATGTCGAGTCCGTAATACATATTGTTGTAGTGTCCGTCGTCGAAAGTGAACATTATAGGTTTTTCGGGAAGATCGCCCCTTCCTTCGGCGAAAGCTATTATTTCTTCGGGAAAAACGAACTCGTATCCTGCGTTTTTTATTTCGGAAATATCTTTTTCCAACTGTTCGGGACTGACAAAGTAAGTGCCTTTCTTAGACTTCAGGATACTGTGATACATCAGGACGGGGATCGCCCTTTCGTCTGCCTTTACCGCCTCGTCGGCAAAAGCGATACCGCCCGCCGAAACAGTCGTCACGACCAAAATTATAGCAAAAATAAACGGTATTATCTTTTTCATAACACCGTTAGTGTGAGAAAATTTATTAGATTAAATCAAAATTTTTCTTTTTACGGAAATCAATGCAATTCGCTTTCGCAATAATAACACCTTTCCTTGCCGTCTTTGATTATTTTCAGGCTCTTGAGTTCGGGTTCTTTTGCGGTAATACAATGCAGATTCTTGCATTTTTTGTCGGAAGGATAGAAGGTTATCGGCTTTTCTTCGCCCTTTTCGCTCGCCGACAGTAATTTCAGAATAAGCGCCATTCTCATATACTTGCCGTTTGCCACCTGTTCGAAATAACAGGCTCTCGGGTCGGAATCCACTTCGTGAGAAATTTCGTTTACTCTCGGCAACGGGTGCAGGACGCTCATCGTTTCCGAAGCGGATCTCATTCTTTCGGGGGTGAGGATATAGCAGTCTTTCAGCCTTTCGTACTCTTCTGCCGTCTCGAACCGTTCCCTTTGAACCCTCGTCATATACAGAATATCCAGTTCGGGCATAAATTCAGCCATATCGGCGGTTTCCTTGTAGGGGACTTTTTTCTTGTCGAGCTCGGCGGTGATATACTCGGGAACTTTCAATTCCTCGGGAGAAATCAGCACGAAACGGATGTTGTCATAATTGGACATGGCTCTTATGAGAGAATGGACCGTCCTCCCGAATTTCAGATCGCCGCAAAGTCCTACGGTAAGATTGTCCAGTCTGCCGTGTCTGCGGTAAATGGTCAGTAAATCGGCAAGGGTCTGCGTGGGGTGGTTGTGTCCGCCGTCGCCTGCGTTTATTATCGGAACGCCGGTATCGAGTACCGCCGCAAAAGGCGCTCCTTCGTCGGGGTGCCGCATAACTATTATATCGGCGTACTGCGACACCGTCCTTATCGTGTCGCCTACCGATTCGCCCTTGGCGGTGGAACTGCTGCTCGCCGCTTCGAAGCCTAATACGTTGCCGCCCAGTTCGAACATAGCCGCCTCGAAACTGAGTCTGGTACGGGTACTCGGCTCGAAAAACAAAGTAGCGAGTTTTTTATAGCGGCAGGCTTCCCTGTAAACGGAAGGATTGTTTATTATGTCTTTCGCCCTTTCGATAAGGTCACTTATCTCCTTGACCGAAAAATCTGTAATATCCAGTAAATGTCTCATTTTTACCTCTCGGTTTTTGGTATATCCTTTACGCTTTGATCCAGCTTTCGTCGGAAGGATTGTCACGGAATTTCAATATAGCCTTTTTCTCGTCGGAAGTGATGAGTCCGTCTTCCTCCGCCGCTTCGCAAAGTGCGTCGAGATTGGAAAGACTGTAATTTTTTACCTTTGCGTCGGCAAGACGGGCAAGCCCCTTCGCCATTCCGTAAGTAAAGATGCTGACTATGCCGAGGACGTCCGCTCCCTCTTCTCTGAGAGTATCGACTACGTCTATGACGCTTCCGCCGGTACTGATAAGGTCTTCCACCACCACGGTTTTCTGCCCGGGCAGGAGTTTTCCTTCGATCTTATTGGTTCTGCCGTGGTCTTTTGCCGAGGAACGGACGTATCCGCAGGGCAAGTTCATAAGATACGCCGTTATCGCAGCGTGAGCTATCCCCGCCGTACTCGTTCCCATCAGAACTTCGGCTTCGGGGAAATGTTTTTCGATAAGGGCTTTCAACCCGTGTTCCACGTCCGAACGCACTTCGGGATCGGACAAAGTCAGGCGGTTGTCGCAGTAAATGGGACTTTTAATTCCGCTCGCCCAGGTAAAAGGTTCGTTGGGGCGTAAAAACACCGCCTTTATTTTCAACAGATCTCTCGCAATTTTCTTTTCCATATCTATACTCCTTTTTCCTTATTCGCCTAAAAATTCCCTGCAAGCTCTTTCGTAAGCGGCTACAGGATCCGACGCTGCGGTTATGGGTCTGCCCAACACGATATAGTCAGAACCTAATTCGGCGGCTCTTGCCGGAGTGGTGACCCTCACCTGGTCGCCCTTTTCGCCGTCGGCAAAACGCACCCCCGGCGTAACGGTAAGAAACCCTTTACCGCAGACGTCCTTGACCTTGCCCGCTTCCAAAGGCGAACACACCACGCCGTCGAGTCCGCTTTGCGAAGCGAGATAGGCGTATTCAGTAACGGTCTTTTCCAGCGGCAAAGCAATCTTCAGTTCCTTTTCCAGCGTTTCCTGTCCGATACTGGTAAGTATGGTCACCGCAATAAGTATCGGTCTCGTGCCGTCCGCTCTTTTCAACCCTTCCAAAGCGTATTTCATCATTTCCGAACCGCCCGCGGCGTGCAGATTGCACATATCCACGTCCAGTCTCGATAAACTCGCCATGGCTTTCTTGACGGTATTGGGTATATCGTGAAGTTTCAGATCCAAAAAAATCTTATGCCCTCTCGCTTTTATCTCCCTTACTATGGACGGACCCTCGGCATAAAACAATTCCATCCCTATCTTTACGAAAGGTTTTCTTCCCGTGAACTTATCCAGAAAAGCCAAAGTTTCCTCTTTGGACGGGAAGTCCAACGCCACTATTACGTCTTTACTCATCTATGCGCTCCTCCTATAATTTCTTTTAACGATTTAATACGGTATTTTTCCATAACTTCGGGTAAAACGTCGATTATTTCCTTGCACGTATAGGGATTTTTGAGATTTGCGGTGCCTATCTGAACGGCGGTAGCCCCGGCAAGCATCATTTCGATGACGTCCTCCGCACTCGATACGCCCCCCATTCCCACTATCGGTATATTGACCTTTTCGTAGGTACGGTAAACCGCCTGTAACGCCACGGGAAAAACCGCAGGTCCCGAAAAACCGCCCGTCTTGTTATAAATTACGGGTTTTTTGGTTTTCAAGTCTATTCTCATTCCCAAAAGCGTGTTTATAAGGCTGACCGCATCCGCTCCCGCATCCTCGCACGCCTTGGCGATAACGGTAATGTCCGTTACATTCGGGCTTAATTTCACCATAAGAGGCTTGGTCACGGCTTTTTTGACGGCATAAGTAACTTCGTAAGCGCACTTTGCGTCGGTCCCGAAACTCATTCCGCCGTTATGGACGTTGGGACAACTTATATTCAGTTCTATTATCCCCACCGACTCGTCGGCGCAGAGTTTTTCTGCAACGTAAACGTATTCCTCTAACGAAAAACCGCATACATTGGCGATGACTTTTTTATGGAAAACCTTTCTCATCTCGGGAAGTTCGGTTCTCAAAACCTCTTCCACCCCGGGATTCTGCAATCCGACGGAATTTATCATACCTGCGGTGCAATCGGCTATCCTCGGAGTGGGATTTCCGAAACGGGGATCCTTCGTCGTGCCTTTGAAGGAAAAGGACCCGAGGATATTCGGATCGTAAAAATCCGTGTACTCCCTGCCGTACCCGAAAGTTCCGCTTGCCGGGATAACGGGGTTATCCAACGTAAGATTACATAATTTTACCGAAAGATCTACCATATCAGCACCTCTCCGTCGAAAACAGGTCCGTCCTTGCATACTCTTTTTGCACCGTTAGCGGTCTGTATCGAACAGCCCATACACGCCCCGAAACCGCAGCCCATACGGCTTTCCAGACTGAAATAACACTTGCATTTTGCCTTTCGGGCGACGGCTTTCATCATAGGCAAGGGTCCGCAGGAATACAAGACGTCGCACTCTTCCAGTGCGTCGGTCACAAGTCCTTTTTTCCCCGCCGAGCCGTCCATTGTGGTGACGGTGACGTTTCCCTCTCCCAAAAGAGAACGGAAATCCTTTTCTAAAATAACGTCGGACGAGGTATTGAACCCCAACACGGCTTTGACTTCCTTGCCCTTTTTCAAAAGCTCTTCGGCAAGCCCCAGCAAAGGAGGAGTTCCGACGCCGCCGCCTACGAGCAAGGCTTTCTTCCCTTCCGCATCGACGTCGAACCCGTTTCCGAGCGGACCGAGCACGTCCACTACGTCGCCTTTTTTATATTCCGCCATAACGGCGGTACCTTTCCCCACCACCTTATAAACCAGTCTGACGGTGGTGTCGTTACTTTGGCAAACGGAAATGGGTCTGCGTAGATACAACCCGGGTATATCGACGTTGACAAACTG
Source organism: uncultured Christensenella sp. (assembly GCA_949285605.1). Taxonomy (GTDB): domain Bacteria; phylum Bacillota; class Clostridia; order Christensenellales; family DTU072; genus CAG-1782. Next base: position 7,531 of record CASDZI010000018.1, on the reverse strand, counting down.
CCCCGGAGCGGAAAAAGTAAGGTTATCCCCTTCCAACACCAAGGAAAAAGTGTCGTGATTAAGTCTTTCGTTCGATTTAACTGTAAGCATTAAAGTCTGCATTTCGGCACCCTAACTATCTATTGTGGAGATACAAATGGTAATTTCTTCCAAAACATCCAGCAACACTCTCACGGTATCGAGAGAAGTGAACATGGTCACGTTGTTTTCCACGGCGCAACGCCTTATGAGGTACCCGTCGGAATGAACGTGCATGGAACTGTCTATGTCTCTGGTGCTGATGATGTAATTGACGTAGCCTTTTCTGATGGAGTCGAGTATTTCCTCGCTTCCTTCTTTTATCTTTTTCTTTACTCTGGTGCGTATGCCGTGTTTTTTCAGGAAATCAGCCGTACCTTGCGTAGCTTCGATATTGAAACCGAGGTTATAAAATCTTCTGATAAGCGGCAACGCTTCTTCCTTGTCCTTATCGGCGATGGTCACGAATATGGTGCCGTAATTTGCCACGTTCATTCCCGAGGACTGCAGGGCTTTATACAACGCACGGGTAAGTTTGTTGTCGTAACCTATGGCTTCGCCCGTGGACTTCATTTCGGGAGAAAGGTAAGCGTCCAGTCCGCTGAGTTTGGAGAAGGAAAAGGCGGGAGCCTTGACGTACCATTTCTCTTTTTCGGGCGGATACAATTCGGTAAAGCCCTGTTCCTTCAGACTCTTTCCGAGCATAACGAGGGTGGCTATGTCGGCAAGGGAATAGCCCGTCGCCTTGGAGAGGAACGGGACCGTTCTCGAGGAACGGGGGTTGACTTCTATAACGTAAACGTCTTCGTTCTTGTCCACAATGAACTGAATATTGTAAAGTCCTATTATACCTATCCCGAGTCCCAGTCTCTTGGTATAGTCCAGGATAGTTTCCTTTGCTTTTTTGCTGACGCTGAATGTAGGATATACGCTTATGCTGTCGCCGGAATGGATACCCGTCTTTTCGACGTGTTCCATAATTCCCGGCACGAAAACGTCTTTTCCGTCGCAAACGGCGTCCACTTCCAGTTCCTTGCCTTCGATATATTTATCGACCAAAACGGGCTGTTCGGTGTTTACGAGAACCGCCGATTTAAGATAAACTTTCAAGGCTTCTTCGCTTGCCACTATCTGCATGGCTCTTCCGCCCAGAACATAACTCGGTCTGACCAGCACGGGATACCCTATCCTCGACGCCACCTTCAAGCCGTCTTTTATGTTGGTTACCGCTTCACCCGTCGGTTGCGGAATATGCAGACTTTCCATTATTTTTTCAAAACTATCCCTGTTTTCCGCCCTGTCTATGGCTTCCACACCCGTCCCGATAATCTTGACTCCGTATTTTGCCAGCGGTTCGGCTAAATTTATCGCCGTCTGTCCGCCCAAAGAAACGATCACTCCTTCGGGTTTTTCCAAATCGAGTACGTTCATAACGTCTTCCACCGTAAGCGGTTCGAAATACAGTTTATCGCCGGTGGTGTAGTCGGTAGAAACCGTTTCGGGGTTGTTGTTGATTATTATGGATTCGTATCCGAACGATTTTATGGTTTTTATGGCGTGCACGGTGGAATAATCGAATTCCACTCCCTGCCCTATCCTGATAGGTCCGCTGCCGAGCACGACTATTTTCTTTTTATCGCTGACGATCGATTCGTTTTCTTCTTCGTAGGTGGAATAGAAATACGGAACGTAACTGTCGAATTCGCTTGCGCAGGTGTCTATCATCTTATAGACGGGGATTATGCCCTCCTTCTTGCGGAAGGAACGCACTTCCTTTTCGGTACATTTCCAGCTTTTTGCGATATATGCGTCGCTGAAGCCCATACGTTTGGCTTTTCTCAAAACGTGAGCGTCGAAGGGGTTGTCAACAAGTCTCGGTTCGAAGTCCACGATATTCTTGAACTTATCGAGGAAGAGCATATCTATCTGCGTAAGGTTGAAGATCATTCCGAGATCCACTTTCTTTCTGATGAGTTCGGCTATGGCGTAAAGTCTGTCGTCGTGACCGTTTTTGACGTATTCGGAAAGTTCCTCTATCGTGTAATTGTCGAATTTTTCCATATAAATATGGCACACGCCGATTTCCAACGACCTTACGGCTTTCAGTAAACTTTCCTCTATGTTCCTGCCGATGGACATCACTTCTCCCGTCGCTTTCATCTGCGTGGAAAGTTTATTCGAGGCGGTGGCGAATTTATCGAAGGGGAAACGGGCAATTTTCGTTACTATATAATCGAGAGTGGGTTCAAACGACGCAGGCGTGTTGGCAAGCATGATTTCGTCCAACGTCATACCTACCGCGATTTTCGCCGAAACCCTCGCTATCGGATATCCGCTCGCCTTGCTCGCCAGCGCCGAGGAACGGCTTACTCTCGGATTGACTTCTATAACGTAATAGTTAAAGGATTGCGGATCGAGAGCAAACTGCACGTTGCAGCCGCCTTCTATCTTCAAGGCACGGATTATCTTCAATGCGCTGTCCCTTAAAAGCTGATATTCCTTGTTGGTGAGGGTCTGACTGGGCGCCACCACTATGCTGTCGCCGGTATGGATACCGACGGGGTCGATATTCTCCATATTACAGACGGTGATAGCCGTGTCGAGAGAATCCCTCATCACTTCGTATTCGATCTCTTTATAACCTTTGATGCTCTTTTCCACCAGCACCTGTCCTACGGGAGAAAGGCGGAGAGCGTTTTTCATAATGTCTCGGAGTTCCTCTTCATTGTAAGCGAAACCTCCTCCAGTGCCGCCCAGCGTGAATGCGGGACGCAAAACCACGGGATAACCTATCCTGGACACGGCGTCCACCGCTTCTTCTATGGAATGAGCTATCTCCGAAGGCAAGACGGGTTCGCCTATTTTAAGACAAAGTTCCTTGAAAAGTTCTCTGTCCTCTGCGGTTTCTATACTGTCGGGACGGGTGCCGAGCATCTCCACCTGACATTCCTGCAAAACCCCTTTCTTATACAGTTGCATAGCAATATTGAGCCCCGTCTGACCGCCTATACCCGGCACTATGGCGTCGGGACGTTCGTAACGGAGAATTTTCGCCACGTATTCGAGATTGAGCGGTTCCATATAAACTCTGTCGGCTATGGTGGTATCCGTCATAATGGTAGCGGGGTTGGAGTTGACAAGCACCACTTCGTATCCTTCTTCCTTAAGGGCAAGACACGCCTGCGTTCCCGCATAATCGAATTCCGCCGCCTGCCCTATGACTATAGGTCCGCTCCCTATGACAAGTACTTTCTTTATATCCGTTCTCTTAGGCATTTTTCCATTCCTCCATCATCGCAACGAATTGGTCGAACAAATATGCGCTGTCCTGCGGTCCCGGCGCGCTTTCGGGGTGATACTGCACCGAAAAGACAGACTCGGCTTTGTTCTCCACTCCTTCCACGGTTTTGTCTAAAAGATTGACGTGCGTAACGGTAAGCCCCGTCCCCTTCAGACTGTCGGCGTCCACCGCATAACTGTGATTCTGGCTGGTTATCTCTATTTTTTCCGTTTTCAGATTCTTGACGGGATGATTGCCGCCCCTGTGTCCGAATTTCAATTTGTAAGTCTTCGCTCCGTACGCAAGAGATATCATCTGATGCCCTAAACATATCCCGAATATCGGATATTTGCCTTTTATTTTTCGAATAAGGTCTATGGTCTCTCCTACGTCCTCGGGGTTGCCCGGTCCGTTGGAGAAGAACACTCCGTCGGGTTTCAACGCCCTGACTTCCTCTTCCGTAATATTGTAAGGCACCACCGTTACGTTGCAACCTCTTTTATTCAGACTTCTTATAATGCTGAGTTTCATTCCGCAATCCACCGCCACTACGTTGAATTTCGGATTGGCGGTACGGGAATACCACTTTTTCTTACAGCTTACTTTCTTGACGCCGTCGGTGGGGATAGCGGTATTTGCCAGAATTTCCATCGCCTTTTCCTTGGGCGTGTCGGCGTCGGTTATCAACACCTTTCTGCTACCTTTGTCCCTTATGCTCCTGGTAAGTTTTCTCGTGTCTATTCCGCAAATAGCCGGTATTCCGTTTTCTTCCAGAATTTCCGAAAGAGTTTCCACATAACGGAAGTTGCTCGGCATATCGTTGTATTCCTTTACTATAAGTCCGCCTATGGTAGGCACCTTGGTTTCGAAGTCGTCGTCCGCTATACCGTAGTTTCCTATAAGCGGATAAGTCATAACCACCATCTGATAAGTGTAGCTGGGGTCGGAAATAATTTCCTGATACCCCACCATAGAGGTGTTGAAAACCACTTCGCAAACGCTTTCCTTGTCCGCCCCGAACCCGTAGCCGTAGTATTCGCTACCGTCGGAAAGAACTATTTTCTTCCTTTTTCCTGCCATACAATCCTCCCGTTACTGAAAGTATATATACATCTGCCGTAAACCTTTTTACCCGCATACGGGGTGCTTTTTCCTTTACTTTGGAATTCCGAAGGGTCTATTTTGTAGCAATCGTTCAAATCGAAAACCGTAAACGAGGTAGGGCTTCCCGCTTCTAAAGAACTTCCGTGTCCGAAAATTCTTGACGGATTGACGCTCATGACGTCGATAAGTTTTTCCAACCCGATAACACCCTTTTTTACCAGTTCGGTGTAGAGCACGGGAAATGCGGTCTCCAGTCCCACCACGCCCATAAGACTGTCTTTAAGTCCCTTGCTTTTTTCCTCCGCAGAATGCGGTGCGTGGTCGGTGGAGACGACGTCTATGGTGCCGTCCTTAAGTCCTTCTATGAGACTGTCCCTGTCTTTTGCGGTGCGCAAAGGCGGATTCATTTTGAACCGTCCTTCTTCCTTGAGGTCGTTTTCGGTTAAAGTTAAATAATGCGGACAGGTTTCGGCGGTAACCTTTACTCCCCGTTTTTTGGCTTGTCTGATAGCTTCCACGCTTTCGGCAGCGGAAACGTGACAGATATGATAACGACACCCCGTCTTTTCCGCCAAAGCAAGATCCCTTTCCACCTGTGTATATTCGCTTGCCGAACATATCCCCTTATGCCCGTGTTGACGTGCGTAAACGCCGTCGTGGATATATCCGCCTCGAAGAAGACTTTCGTCCTCGCAATGCGCCACTATGATTTTCCCGAGGGAAGCGGCCTTCCGCATGGCTTTTTCCATCATTAGTGCGGACTGAACGCCCTTCCCGTCGTCGGAAAAGCCCCCGACGTAAGGAGCTAAAGTTTCAAAATCGGACAACTCCGCCCCCCTTTCTCCTTTGGTTATGGACGCGTAAGGCACGACTTCTATACAAGCGTCCTTTTCTATAATGTCGGTCTGAACTTTCAAGTTTTCGAGACAGTCGGGACAAGGATTGAGGTTGGGCATGGAAAAAACTGTGGTAAAGCCTCCTCTTGCCGCCGCTTTCGTTCCGCTCTTTATGGTTTCTTTATAAAAAAAACCCGGTTCCCTGAGGTGCGTATGCACATCGACGAAACCGGGAAAAATATTTAATCCTTCCACACCGATAACGGTATCTCCTGCGGATATTTCGGGAGAAAAGGAAATAATCCGTCCGTTTTCGATAGCCATATCGCATTTTTGAAAACCGTTTACGGTAAACACGTCAGCACCGGACAGGATAATTCTCATTCCGACCTCCATTAAAAGTTATTATAACTCATTCCGACAAAATACGCAAGCAAATTATCTCCTGTCGTTTCCTCGTCGGGAAAGGAATTTGCAAAGCCCGATTTGTCTTTTATAAAAAACAATCGGGGAAATAATCCCCGATTTTCAGTTAAGCAATTTCTTCGCCATAATGACGCCCATTACCGACGCCATCATAAGGCCTCTGGTCCAGCCGCTGCTGTCGCCGAGACAGTAAAGATTTTTAACCGAAGTGTTGAGGTCTGCGTCCATTCTGATACGGTTGGAATAGAATTTTATCTCCTGTGCGTACAATAAAGTTTCGCTGCTGGCAAACCCGGGTACGACCTTATCCACCTGGTCTATAAAACTCAATATGCTTATCATGGTACGGTAAGGTATGGCGCTGGTTATATCCCCCGCTACCGCGTCGGGCAAGGTGGGACGGACGTTACCTTGACTTAATTCCTTCTGCCAGGTACGCTTCCCGTTACGGATATCGCCCAACCTCTGCACGAGAATATTCCCGTCGCCGAGCATATTGAGGAGCTGTCCCACTTTCTGTGCGTAAAGTATTGGTTCGTTGAAAGGTACGCTGAAGTGATGAGAACAAAGTATGGCGAGATTGGTGTTGCCCGACTTCTTGTCCTTGAAGGAATGACCGTTGACGACGGCGAGATTGTTTTCGTAGTTTTCCTGCGCTACGAAACCTCCGGGGTTTTGGCAGAAAGTACGTACCTTGTTCATAAAAGGTTTCGGGTAGCCGATAAGTTTGGATTCGTACAAGGCTTCGTTCACCTTTTCCATAACTTCGTTTCTCAGTTCCACCCTCACGCCTATATCGACTACGCCCGCTTCGTTCTGTATGCCGTGAATGCGGCACATGTTTTCCAACCAGTCGGCACCCTTCCTGCCCGTTGCGACGATGACCTTTTCGGCACGGAATTCCTTCCCGTTGATGACTGCGCCCTTACAGACGTTATCTTCTATAATAAGGTTTTCGGCGTCGTGGTGCGGAAGTATCTCCACCCCGTTTGCGAGCAGGTGTTCCTGAATACGCAAATAGAGTTCGTGAGCCTTTTCCGTCCCGAGGTGACGTATGGGACAGTCCACGAGTTTAAGGTCGGCTTGAATGGCTTTACGACGGATATCTTTAATTTCTTCGGTGGCTTCCAACCCTTCTACGTGAGTATCCGCTCCGAATTCAAGATAAATTTTATCGGTATAATCGATCATTTCCTGAGCGTAATCGGCACCGATAAGTTCGGGCAAATCGCCGCCTACTTCGTAACTTAAGGAAAGTTTCCCGTCGCTGAACGCCCCGGCTCCGGCAAAACCGCTGGTAATGTGACAAGTAGGTTTGCAATGAACGCATTTCCCCGTTTTTACTTTGGGGCAAGACCTTTTATCTATCATACTGCCCTGTTCGGCAATAAGAATTTTCTTCCCGGAATTATTTCTGAGAAGTTCGAGAGCGGTAAAAATTCCCGCAGGGCCTGCGCCGATAATAAGTACGTCTAACATAACGAAAAAACCTCCTTTGAAAGCAAGCACAGAATATTGTAACAGAAAACCTCGACAAAGTAAACAGAAAAACCCTCTAAAAAATAAATAATTCACTTTACAAAAGGAAAAAAATAATATATACTGTAAAGCACGACGGGCAATTGACTCAGCTGGTAGAGTGCCTCCGTCACATGGAGGAAGTCAGGGGTTCGAGTCCCTTATTGCCCACCACAATACAAGAAAACACCGCTCAATGCGGTGTTTTTTGTATTATACGGAAAATTTTAAGGGACTCGAACGGGCGGATAGACGGCACATAAAAATTCAAAGAATATTGCCGTCGTAATTGATGCCATAGTATGGCATCATACCGCCCAGGCCTGTCGCAAAGCGGTAGCTTTGGTGC
>CASDZI010000017.1 GCA_949285605.1 uncultured Christensenella sp. | reverse complement strand
TGAACAACGGCAACCGCTTCAGGTACATTTTTTTTATGTCCTGCATCGTCAGCATTTTTTCGTCCGTCCACCCGTTGGCCGAACCGTGCCCTACGTAGTTGAGTATGAGTACTCCGTTGTCGAGCTGCCTGAGCATGTCTTCTTTGGCTTCGGGGTATGTGCCTCCGCTCGATGCTCCTTGTTTTGTATAGGCGTCGATATAGATTTTTGAGGGGAGGAACTCGGGGTGTCCCGTGTTTATTATATCGGCGAGGTCATCGCACTGTTTCATGTGTTCGGAAGCGTTCCCGTCGTCGGCTACCAGACAGATGTCGTTTTTCCATATTCCGTAGTCGCTGCTTGTACTGTAATTTATCAGTTTATCGACGGCCACCGTAGCTTCCGTAACGGTGCGTACCGGGAAGCGTCCCACGCCTATTACGGGTTTGTCGGAAAGGAGGTTTGTTCCGTCGGAATCCTTAAGGAAGGCGAAGTAGTCGTCGGTTACGTATCCCGACCTTTCATCGAGACTCTCTTTCGACTGGAATGTAAGGAGGAACGGATAGTTGTACCCTTTCCACTGTTCGGTTATGTGGCGGTTGTCGCACGAGCCGTCGCCGAAGAGCAGGAGGTAACGGGGGTAGAGGGTTGCGTCGCCTGCCGATTCGGCACGGTCGTAGAACATTTTCATAAACCGGCGGTAGGCCGTGGCGTCGGGTTTGCCGGACGAGAACTCATTATATATCAGTTCCGGGCTTACTATAATGGAGGAGATGTTGTCGTGCTCGAGGTGGAACTCGGCCAGCCTTTTGGCTTGTGAATAGAACTGCGACGGGCATATTATAACGAGGTCGGCACGCTCCAGTCCGTGCAGGTTCTGGTTGGCTACTTCGCCTATATAGGCGGGCGACGGATATTGTACGTTTTCGTCGAACGCCGCGTATTCGTGTACGCCAAGCGTCTGCGGGGTGAACGACAGGGTGTTTCCTTCGCGTGCCGCGTTTATCTCCACGGGCGAATGATGCTCGCTTACATCCCATATATGGACGTTATTGTAACCTGTTACGTCTATGTTGTAACGGATGTAGCTGTTCGACGCGTTCAGCGAACGGAACTTCACCGCTCCTCCGTACAGTTTCAGTTCGCGTTTCATCTGCAGCTTTATATAATCGAGTCGCGCCGTTACGGGGGATGTGGCCTTAAGTTGCAGGGTTATTACGTCGGGAGCGGACGGGTCGGGGGTGAACGTCTTTTTTATTGTTGTCAGTTTGCCTGCCGTATAATACCAGTCGTCGCTGCTTCCGAATGCCGATATATTGTTGGCATCGCCGGCGGTAAGGTCGGTTCCGTTGTGTTTTATCGTCAGTTTTGCGGAGGTGGCGAGTTTTGCGACGAAATCGACCTGCATGGTTACGTCGCCCGATATTCCGGGTATGTCGAACGTAAAGTCGCGCGTGGTGGTATAGACGAAGTCTTCGCCGTACAGATTGCGCCCCATGTTCCCTATATTGTAGAGTTCGTTTTCGTATATCAGATACTGAATGTTCACCAGCCCTTTGGTCTGTAAGGCAAGGGCGAGGGAGGTGCTGGTATCGACTATTTTTTCCTGCATGACGTCGTTGAGGTTGAATGACGGGTAAACCGCTATGCTGTCTCCGCTGTGGATACCCGCTCTTTCCACGTGTTCCATAATACCCGGGATAAGCACTTCTTTCCCGTCGCTTATGACGTCCACTTCCAGTTCGATACCCGACAGATACCTGTCTATGAGGACGGGGTTGTCGATTTTCGAAGCGAGGATTATGTCCATATATTCCGCCACGTCCTCCGGCTTGAAAGCGATGGTCATGTTCTGACCGCCGATGACGTAGGAAGGACGTACGAGCACGGGATAACCGAGCTCGGCGGAACGGGTCACGGCTTCTTCCTTGGTAAATACCGTCACGCCCTCGGGACGTTTTACGTTGAGGGTGGCGAGGAGTTTGTCAAAGCGTTCTCTGTCCTCGGCGGTGTCTATTCCGTCGGCGGAAGTGCCGAGGACGGGGATACCCAGCGAATCCACGAATTTAGTCAGTTTTATTGCGGTCTGTCCGCCGAAAGCGACGACTACGCCTACGGGCTTTTCCACGTCGATGACGTGTTTTACGTCCTCGGGAGTGAGCGGTTCGAAATATAGTCTGTCCGCCACGTCGAAGTCGGTGGAAACGGTTTCGGGGTTGTTGTTAATGATAGCTACGCTGTAGCCTTTTTCCTTCAATGCCCATACGCAATGCACCGAGGAATAATCGAATTCTATCCCTTGTCCGATACGGATAGGACCGCTTCCGAGGACGAGGACGTTTTGTTTCTTTTCGTCGAGGAAGGCGCCGACTTCGCTGTCCGAACCGTATACCGAATAGAAATACGGCGTTACGGCTTCGTATTCGGCGGCGCAGGTATCCACCATACGGTAAGCGCAGGGCATACGGAAGGGGACTTTGCATTTGCTGAGTTTTTCAAGGGAAGCGTCGGTGTAACCCAATTTTTTCCCCTTGACGTAAAGCTCTTCCGTCAAATTGTTTTCTATGGATTTTTCGTATTCGGCAAGGGAAAGAAGTTTGGACAGGAACAGTTCGTCTATCATGGTTATTTCGTGTACGAAATCCACTCCGTATCCGGCTTTCAACGCTCCGAAAACGGTATAGATACGCCTGTCGTCGACTTTGGAGAGCAGGAAACGCATATCCGCTTTCGGCAAAGGCACGTTCAGGGTGTCGGTGCCGTTTTCTACCCCTCTTACGGCTTTCATCAACGCCGCTTCGAAGCTGTCGCCGATACTCATTACTTCTCCCGTGGCTTTCATCTGCGTGCCGAGAGTTCTGTCGGCGTGTACGAATTTATCGAAGGGCCAGCGGGGCATTTTCACCACGACGTAGTCCACGTTGGGTTCGGAGCAGGCATAGGTCTTGCCCGTAACTTCGTTTTTTATCTCGTCCAGCGTATAACCGAGGGCTATACGGGTATTGACTTTGGCGATAGGGTAACCGGTAGCTTTGCTGGCAAGGGCGGAGGAACGGCTCACGCGGGGATTGACTTCGATGACGGCGTAATTCATACTTTCGGGGTCGAGGGCGAACTGACAGTTGCAGCCGCCTTCTATTCCCAAGGCGTTGATTATCGCCAAAGACGCCTCCCTCAGCATGGCGTATTCCTTGCCGCTTAAGGTGAGCGCGGGTGCGACGACTATGCTGTCGCCGGTATGGACGCCCACGGGGTCCACGTTTTCCATACTGCACACGGCTATGGACGTGCCTTTGGAGTCTCTTATCGCTTCGAACTCAATTTCCTTCCAGCCGTAAATGTATTTTTCCACGAGTATCTGCCTTATGGGGCTTTGTTCCAATCCCGTGAAAGCTATATCGGCAAGGGTCTCCTTGTCGTAGGCGACGCCTCCGCCGCAGCCGCCCAAGGTAAAAGCCGGACGGACTATGACGGGATAGCCGATCTTTTCGGCAATTTCCAAAGCTTTGTCCACTTCGGAAGCGATGTCGGAAGGAATGACCGGTTGACCAATCTCCAGCATAGTCTGTTTGAACAGGTCTCGGTCTTCGGCTTTTATGATCGCTTCGGCGTCGGTCCCGAGCAAGGCTATTCCTTTTTCGGCGAGGTATCCTTCTTTGTAAAGCTGCATCGCCATGGTAAGCCCGGTCTGTCCGCCGAGAGAGGCGAGAATCCCGTCGGGACGGGTTTTTTCGCAGATACGTTTGACCGTGGCGAGGGTCAGCGGCTCCAGATAAATTTCGTCGGCAAGCGCCTTGTCCGTCATTATGGTGGCGGGGTTGCTGTTGACGAGGACGACTTTCACGCCTTCGCTTTTCAGTACCCGGCACGCCTGCGCCCCGGCATAATCGAATTCCGCCGCCTGTCCTATCACTATAGGTCCGCTCCCTATGACGAGGACCTTTTTTATCTTCTTGTTTCTGGGCATAATCACTCCTTCATTAACGCAACGAATTTATCGTAAATACTTCTGCCGTCGTCGAGAGCGAGACTGTCGCCGGGACGGAACTGTACCGAAAACGCTTTCAAAGAAGGATATACGAGTCCTTCCACGCTGCCGTCGTTTACGTTGACGTGAGAAATCTTCAATGCGGAGGGGACTTTCGTATTCACCGCATAAAGGTGGTTTTGCGGATTTACGAAAACCTTGCCTTCCGTGCTTTTTACGGGGACGTTGCTTCCGTGATGACCGTGCGGCAAACGGATTATTTTCCCGCCGAAACTTTCGGCGAGGGCGAGATGCCCGAAGCCTATACCGAAGAGGGGGATTTTTCCCGCGAGGGAAGTTATTTTTTTCAAAAGGGCTTTGTCCGCTCTGCCGTATCCGTCGGAAAAAACGACTCCGTCGAAACGAACGCAAACGTCCTTGACGGAGAAATCCGCTCCGAATACGGTGACCTCGCAGTCACGGCGTTCGAGGGGCTTGAATACGTCGTAGGCTCTGCCGAAATCGATGCAGGCGACTTTATAAAGGTTGCCTTTTCCTGCGGCGATATAGGGTGGGGGAGCGATTTTTTTCTTTTGCTCGGCCGACGGGAAAACCGACGGATCGGTCACCAGTCGGGCTTTCTGCACGCCGTGGGAAGTTATGTATTTGGTGATAGCCCTCGTGTCGGCGTTTTTCATACCGACTATACCGTTTTCCGTCAAAAATTCCTCCAGCGTCTTTTCGCAGCGGAAAGAGGAAGGATATTCGCAAGGCGTGTTTATGACGTAAGCGGCGAGAGCAGGCTTCGAGGAAGCGTCGGAAAGGTTGATCCCGGCGCAACCTATTTCGGGAAAGGTCTGGATAAGGATCTGCCCCTCGTAACACGGGTCGCAGAGCGTTTCGCAAAAGCCCACCACTTCGGTGGTGAATACCGCTTCTCCCGTTACGTTGCCGACGGACGCGAAGCTTTCGCCGGTAAAAGTGGTTCCGTCTTCAAAAATAAGGTAAGTTTTCATTTGTCCATCAATTTAACCATTACGGCTTTCTGTGCGTGCAAGCGGTTTTCCGCTTCTTCGAAAATTTCGTCGGCGTGTTTTTCCAACACCTCTTCGGTAATTTCCTCTCCTCTGTGAGCGGGGAGACAATGCAGTACCATACAGTCTTTCTTGGCGTAAGACAGGAGTTTGTCGTCCACCTTGTAGGAAGCGAAAGCCTTTTCTCTTACGGCTTTTTCACCTTCCTGTCCCATACTCGCCCACACGTCGGTATAGACTACGTCGGCGTCGGCGGCGGCTTTATAAATATCGTTAGTGACTTCCAAAAGTCCACTTTCGGTGCCCCATTCTATGAGTTTTGCGTCGGGACGGAAATCGTCGGGGCAGGCTACGGAAATTTTCATACCGAGTTTTACGCAGCCGACTATCAAAGAATTTGCCATATTGTTACCGTCGCCCACGAAGCAGAGTTTAAGTCCTTTGAAGGTGCCTTTATATTCTCTTATAGTCATCAGATCGGCAAGCACCTGACAAGGATGGCAGTAATCGGTAAGTCCGTTTATGACGGGGACGGAACCGTATTTTGCCAGGTCCTCTACGTCGGACTGGGCGAAGGTACGGATCATTATTCCGTCCAGGAAACGGCTCAAGACCCTTGCGGTGTCCTGTATGGGTTCTCCTCTGCCTATCTGCAGGTCGTTGGCGGAAAGGAAAAGGGCTTGCCCTCCGAGTTGATACATACCCACCTCGAAAGAAACTCTGGTACGGGTGGACGCTTTGGAAAAAATCATTCCGAGGGTTTTCCCTTCCAGTCTTTTGTGGGGGATGCCGTGTTTTTGTTCGTATTTCAGCTGGTCGGCGAGGTTAAGGATGGAGAGAATCTCCTTATCGGTCAGATCGCCGAGTTTCAATAAGTGTTTCAAGCAAGAACCTCCTTCAGGACTTCCAGTCCTTTTTTCAGAATATCGTAGGGTATGTTGAGAGCGGGCAGGAGACGGATTTTGTTTTTCGCCGTCAGTACCACTAAACCTTTTTCCAGACAGGCGGCGACTTTCGCCGCAGCGTCGTCGGTTTCTATCCCGAGCATAAGACCCAGTCCCGTCACGCTTTTTACGCCGGGGAGAGCGGAAAGAAAATCGATTATATATTTACTGCGTTCGGCGACTCCTGCGAGCAGATCGTCGTCTATGGCGTCGAGGACTGCGCAGGCACCGGCGCAAGCGACGGGATTGCCGCCGAAAGTGGAACCGTGATCGCCTTTACCTAAAACCGAAGCGGTTTTTTCCCCGAAAAGGGCGGCGCCTATGGGAAGTCCGTTCCCGAGACCCTTGGCCGTGGTGAATATGTCGGGGGTTATTCCGTAATTTTCGTAGGAATAAAGTTTACCCGTGCGGCCGTTACCCGTTTGCACTTCGTCGATGACCAAAAGTATATCGTTTTCCTTACAGAAAGCGTCTACGGCGGTCAAGAACTCTTCGCCTAAAGGGTTGACTCCGCCTTCGCCCTGTACCGTCTCCAGCATAATGGCAGCGGTGTGTTCGTCGGCAAGCTCTTTCACGCTTTCGAAAGTCGGTTCGGCGAACACGAAACCTTCGGTAAAAGGCATAAAATATTTATGGAAAGCGTCCTGTCCCGTGGCGGCGAGGGTGGTTATCGTCCGACCGTGGAAGGAGTTTTTCAAAGCCACTATCTTTTCTCTGCCCGAGCCGTATTTATCGAAGGAATATTTCCTGGCGACCTTTATGGCGCATTCGTTGGCTTCGGCGCCCGAGTTGGCGAAGAAAACCTTTTTCATACCGGTACGGGAACAGATTTTTTCGGCAAGTAAAGCGCAGGGAGAGGTGTAATACAGGTTGCTGGCGTGGGGGAGTAAGTCGAGTTGAACTTTGACGGCGTCCAGCCAGGGTTGGAATTTCACGCCCAGTCCGTTTACGGCTATACCCGTGCCGAAATCGATATATTCCTTTCCGTTTTCGTCGTAAAGGAGACTTCCTTTGCCCGAAACGAAATGTACTTTCTGTCTGCCGTAGGTTGAGGCGACGTATTGTTCGTCAAAAGAAAAAATATTCATATAGGACACCTCAATAAAACATAGTTCCGACCCCTTCGTCGGAGAGCATTTCTATAAGTATGGAGTGGGGGACTCTGCCGTCGGTTATGAAGACTTTCTGTACCCCTCTGCGGATAGCTTCCACGCAGCACTGAATTTTCGGGATCATTCCGCCCGAGATGATGCCTTCCTTTATAAGTTGCGGAGCTTCGCTCACGTTGATTGCCGGAATGAGCGATTCGGGGTCGTCTTTGTCTCGCAAGATCCCCCTGATGTCGGTCATGGAAATCAAACTTACCGCTTTCAGTTCGCCTGCAAGACGGCTTGCCACGGTGTCGGCGTTGATGTTATAGACGTGTCCGTCCTTGTCGCACCCGACGGTACTTATGACCGGAACGTATCCCGCAGCCAAAGCGTCGAGAACGGGTTTGGTGTTGACGGAAGTTATCTCTCCGACGTAACCGAGTTCTTCGTTAAGAGGTTTTGCCTCTATCATATGTCCGTCTATACCGCACAGCCCTAAGGCTTTTCCGCCGGCGTTTTCTATCATATTGACGAGATTTTTGTTGACTTTTCCGGCAAGTACCATTTGTACCACTTCCACCGTTTCGGCGTCGGTTTTTCGCAACCCGTTGACAAATTCGCTTTTTACGTTCATTTTCTTGAGGATTTCGTTAATTTCCGGACCGCCTCCGTGGACGAGTACCACTTTGACCCCGATCTTACTGAGAAAAACCACGTCCTTGGTGACGGTGGCTTTCAGTTCCTCGTTTATCATGGCGTTACCGCCGTATTTTATTACGATGATACTTCCGTTGTATTCCTGAATGTAGGGCATAGCCTGCACCAGAATTTCCGCTATTTCCGCATTGCTGAGTTTCATTTCCGTTCTCCTTTACAAGCAGGGGAAGACCAACCGTCAGGTGCGGTAGTCTCCGTTGATTTTTACATAGTCGTAAGTGAGGTCGCACCCCCACGCCGTGGCGGCGCAGTCGCCGTCGGCTAAGGTTACGTTAATGACGATCTCCTTTTCCGAAAGGATTTTTTTAGCGAGAACTTCGTCGAAGTCCACTCCGTGTCCGTCCTTGCAGACTTCTATTTCGCCGCCGTCGGAAATGAAGGAAACGCCTACTTTTTCCACGTCGAGGTCGGCTCCGCAATAACCGAGGGCGCACAGCACTCTGCCCCAGTTGGCGTCGGAACCGAACATAGCCGCTTTCAGAAGGGAACTGGAGATAACTCCTTTTGCCGCAATGCGGGCGTCCTTAAGAGTTTTTGCTCCGCTTACCTTACATTCCAACAGCTTGGTGGCGCCTTCCCCGTCGGAAGCGATCATACGGGAAAGACGGGAGTTGACGGCGTTGAGTGCGGCTAAAAAGGTATAATAATCGTCGTTTTCCGTTTCGATAGAGGGATTGCCGGCAAGTCCGTTTGCCATAACGCTCAACATATCGTTGGTGGAAGTGTCTCCGTCCACGCTTATCATATTGAAAGTTTCGTCGGCAGAACTTTTAACGGCCTTTTTAAGCATATCGGGAGAAACGGAAACGTCGCTCGTGACGAACACGAGCATAGTCGCCATATCGGGGTTGATCATGCCCGAGCCCTTTGCGATACCGCCTATGCGGCAGGTCTTTCCGCCGAGGGAGAACTCTACCGCACACTCTTTCACGAGGGTGTCGGTGGTCATAATGGCTTCGGCGGTCTTGTCGCTCTTGTTGCCCAGACCTTTTACCAGTTCTTCCATGCCGTCGGCTATGGGAGTCACGTCGAGCTTTTGACCGATGACGCCGGTGGAAGCGACTATTACGTCTTTTGCCGAAATACCCGTGTGTCTTTCCACGAGTTCGCACATTTTTTCGGCGATCTCCACCCCGTCGGCGTTACAGGTGTTGGCGTTGCCGCTGTTGCAGATGACCGCCGCCGCTTTCCCGTCGGCAAGATTGGCTCGGGTCACGGTTATGGGAGCGCCCTTGACCTTGTTTTGCGTGTAAACCGCCGCAGCGGAAGCCTTGACTTCGCTGATTATCAGAGCCAGATCGGCTTTGCTTTTATTTTTTCTAATTCCGCAGTGGATACCGTTGCACCGGAATCCCTTCGGAGCGGCTACGCCGCCTTGAATGAATTGCATAAGTACTTACTCCTGTATATTTTTCGACGGAAGTCCGCTTAGTGCGGACTTCGGCGGTTTGTTTGAAGTTAAATAAGCCCGTAGGTCTCGTCGAGTCCGAGCATAATGTTCAGACATTGCACTGCGGCGCCGCTTGCGCCTTTGCCGAGGTTGTCGAAGAGCGAGACGATATTCACCCGTTCTTCGTTGCCTCCGACGAGGATTTTCATACGGTTGGAGTCTTTCATTCCGTCGGCGGGACAAAATCCGTCGGGATAAACTTCCTCCGCATAAAAGACGTCTATGAGCGGACTTTTTTCGTATTTGGCTTTCAGAACCTCGTAAATATCCTTTTTGCCGCCATTGAGAAGTCGGGCGTATAGGGGGACGGTCACTTCCATTCCGCAAAAGTAATCGCTTACTATGGGATTGAAAACCGGAGGATGATCCAATTTCGCAACGAAAGTCATTTCCTTAAGATGTTTATGCGTCTGCCCCAGAGCGTACTGACGGGGAGCGGGGAAGGACTCGTTGCCGTAGGAAGCTATCATTTTTTTTCCGCCGCCCGAAAACCCGGTAAGGGAATGGCACACCAACGGGTAGTCGGCAGGCAGGATACCCGATTCCCGCAAAGGATAGACGATACTCAGAAAACCGCTTGCATGGCACCCCGGAACGGCAATTCGGGAACCCGTAGCCACGGCTTTACGATGAGCGTCGCTGAGTTCGGGGAATCCGTAAGCCCAGGAGGGCGAGGTACGGTGGGCGGTGGAAGCGTCTATGATACGAACGGGTCCTTTTGCCAAAGCAACGGCCTCTACGGCCGCTGCGTCTGGCAGACAAAGTATCGTCACGTCGCTTGAATTTATTCTTTCGGCACGGGCGGACGGGTCTTTCCGAAGTTCGTCGGGAATGGGAACTATCTCCAGATCGGATCGCTTTTCCAGACGTTCGAAAATTTTAAGTCCCGTGGTGCCTTCCTTGCCGTCGATAAATATTTTAGTCATTATTTCTTAAGGTTTTTTTCCATCAGCGCTCTTACCTTCAGGGGCAGACCGAAGAGGTTGATAAAGCCTGCGCTGTCGGCTTGATCGTAAACGTGGTCTTCGTCGAAGGTGGCTATTTCTTCGTTGTAGAGAGAATAGGGGCTGGTGACGCCGGCGTTTATGATGTTGCCTTTATAAAGTTTCAGTTTGACGTCGCCGGTAACGGTCTCCTGCGTCTTGTCCACGAAAGCCGAAAGAGCTTCGCGTAAAGGAGTGAACCATTTTCCGAAATACACCAGTTCCGCAAACTGTGCGGCGACGAGCTGTTTGTAATGCTGAGTGTCTCTGTCGAGGCAGAGCGTTTCCAGCACTTCGTGCGCACGGTAAAGAATGCTTCCGCCGGGAGTTTCGTACACGCCTCTGGACTTCATACCCACGAGACGGTTTTCCACGATGTCGGCAAGACCTACGCCGTTTCTTCCGCCTATTTCGTTGAGGGCGGCCACCATTTCCGTCCCGCACAACTTCTTTCCGTTGAGGTGAGTGGGGACGCCTTTTTCGAAATGTATGGTTACGTATTCGGGTTTATCGGGAGCGGCTTCGGGGGAAACGCCCATTTCCAGGAAACCTTCCTTGTCGTACTGCGGTTCGTTGGCGGGATCCTCGAGGTCAAGTCCTTCGTGGGAAAGGTGCCACAGGTTCTTGTCCTTGGAATAGTTGGTTTCACGGTTGATTTTCAACGGTACGTTATGCGCTTCGGCGTAATCGATTTCTTCTTCTCTGGACTTGATGTCCCAGATCCTCCACGGAGCTATTATATCCATTTCGGGGGCGAAAGCCTTGATGGTGAGTTCGAAACGGACCTGGTCGTTTCCTTTTCCCGTGCAACCGTGACAAATGGCGTCGGCTCCTTCGGCTTTGGCTATTTCCACGATCTTTTTGGCGATGATGGGCCGTGCAAACGCCGTGCCTAAAAGATAATCGCCTTCGTATTTTGCTCCTGCTTTAAGGGTGGGGTAAACGTAATCGTTGATGAATTCCTCTTTAAGATCGGCTATATAAAGTTTGCTTGCGCCGGTCTTTATTGCCTTTTCTTCCAGCCCGTCCAGTTCGGTGCCTTGTCCCACGTCGCCGCTTACCGCGATAATTTCGGGATCGTCGTAATTTTCCTTAAGCCACGGGATAATAATGGACGTGTCCAGTCCGCCCGAATAAGCCAGAACTATTTTCTTGTATTTTTTCATTTTCGCCTCCGATGTTATTTTTATAAATAATAATACTACGATTATAAAGCCCATTTTAACATAAGTCAAATATTTTTATTATATTTATCCATTTATTTTAGTGAAAAATGAAAAATTATGAATAAATATACGGAATATACAAAAAAATATAAATATTTTATGCAGAATATGCAATGCAAAGAAAAAGGAAGGCGACGAAGGCCTTCCTTTCGGGTAAACAAAATATTTTGAAGGGGGTTATTTTTTGAGGAATTTGTTTTTGACGGCGACGGCGGCTATGACCACGTCTGCGACGAACGCCACTACGGGAATGAACCAATAGGGGTGCCACGGGAGGAAAGCGGTGACGCCGAATATGACGTAAATCATGGTGGCGGCGGTGATTATGAAAACCAAAAGGTCGAGTATAAGGGTTTTGCTTTCGGTGGCGATGGCGAGTATCAGATCCACGCCGGGGAGAATTATGGGCAGGAACAAAAACAGCAACCAGCTGACGCTCCAGGCGTTGGGGTACAGGACGGAGAAGCAGAGATAGATTATCAACACTCCGAGTACCGAAGTTACGGCGGAGAAAATTCTGGTCACGATAAAGCGTTTTTTACGGGAGCTTACGACGGCGAGGTAAATACTTACGCCCATAATACCCGCAAGCACGCCGCAGACGAGGATAAGCCAGGCCTTGGACCAGGGTGCGGCGGTAAAGCCGACTATCAGAAAGGCTGCCGTAAAGATAAGCACATAAACTACCGCCCACAGCAGAAAATTGAGAGAGGAGCGGAGGTGTTTTTTGACGGCGGGGACGGTTTTGAAGTCGGAAAAGTTGGCTTTGAAATCGCCTAAACGGGCGATACTTTCGTTATAAATTTTGTCCTCGTCGGTTTCGCCGTTTTTTTTCATTTCGTCGGCGCAGTCCATAAGAACGCCCAAAAGTTCGGCTTTGTAGTCTTCGCTTTCCTTAGTGGGTTGGAGTTCGCGGAATTCCAGTTCCAAAAAAGCTCTGAATCGTTGCAGCATATTTATCCTCCGAGTATAAGTTTGTTTAACAGACGGCTGACGGTCAGCCATTCGGTTTTTTTAATTTCGTAAAAACGGCGTCCTTCTTCGGTCATGCGGTAATATTTCCGTCTTGCGCCGCCGCTGCCTTCCCCCCAGAAAGCGGTGATCAGCCCTTCGGCTTCCATTCTGCGGAAAGCCGTGTAAATGGTGGCGTCCTTAATATCCAGGAAACCTTCGCCCATTTCTAAAATGTTTTTGCTGATCTCGTAACCGTAACTGTCCTTGTCGGCAAGCTGAGCAAGAATTATGGTTTCGGTATGACCTCTCAAAATATCGGCGTTTAGCATCGGACTCCGTGTGTATAATGTGATTATGTATATAATAACATTCAATAATCGTTTTGGCAATAACTTTCGTAAAATTTTATAAAAAAAACGTACCTTTCGGTACGGTGAGGGGAAAGCGAGGACTTCAGAGTTGGCTCAGCAGGTCATCCAATTCCTCGTCGGAGAGTTCGTCCACGTTGCGGACGGAAGTTTTTCCCGAAGGCGGAAGAGGTTTTTTTCGGGGGGACGGAGGGGATTTACGCTCCTCGGCGGAAAGAATTTCTTCCTCGGGGGCGTCGGAAAGGGCGGAGGAACTCTCCTTGTCTATAATGGCACGGTAATCGAGGCTCGGACCCTCTCCCAAGCGGTCCCGTTCGGAAAGATAATCGGATATTTCGGCGTCGTCGTCGAAAGCTCGTTCCATTTCCGCCCGGCATTCTTCCAGGACTTTTTCGGTGCGGGCATAATCGGCGGCTATCCGTCCTTCGCTGACGGCGGAGATCCATTTATTGCGAAAAAGAGCGAGGCGTTCGCATTCGAGAGCGTATTTCACCTTGCTTTCGGAGATTATTTCCGAACTTTTCCGTCGGGCAAAGTCCAGCGTTTCCGCTATCTGCTTCTCTTTCAGGCGGTATTCCTCCAACGCAAAAGTGAGATCGGCGTTGATTTTTTTAAGTTCGGCGATCCGCTCCGCCTGTTCTTTTATTAGGAGATCCTTTTCCGTCGTAAGAGAGGCGGTTTTTTTCCCTGTTTTTTTCATATTTTAATTATGGACGGAAATTTTGAAAAAAAACCGAATTTCTTTGTAGATATTTGTCTAATGCAAAGTTATTTGATATAATAAATAAAAATATTTTTCGGAGTGTGAAATGAAAGCTATCGTTTCCGTAGTGGGAAAAGACAAAAAAGGCATCATCGCCAAGGTCAGCGGAGCGTTGTTCGAAATGGACGTCAACGTGGAAGACATATCGCAGACCCTTATGCAGGAATATTTCACCATGATAATGATGGTGGATCTGTCGGAGAGCAAACTGAAGTTTATAGAGATCAGCGACCGCTTGAACGAACTCGGCAAGGAAATCGGCGTGGAAATACGTATTCAGAGCGAAGCGATTTTTCAGACGATGCATAAGATTTGAGGATTGAAAGGATGATATCGATAAGCGAAGTACTGGAAACCAACCGCATGGTAAAGGCGCAGCATCTGGACGTGAGGACCATCACGATGGGCATTTCCCTTTTGGACTGCGTGGCGGACGGCGTGGAAGAGACCTGCCGCCGTATATATAATAAGGTTACCGCAAAAGCCGGACGCCTGGTGGAAGTGGGGGAAGAAATTGCCTGCGAAACGGGCATCCCCATCGTCAACAAAAGAGTATCCGTGACTCCCGTCAGCATAATCACCGCCGCAACGGGCGGAGCCGTTAAAGTAGCCGAAACGCTGGACAGGTGCGCCAAAGAGATAGGCGTGGATTTTATCGGAGGATATTCGGCGTTGGTGCAGAAGGGAATGACGCCCTATGAAGAGGAATTCATAAAGAGTATTCCCGAAGCGTTGGCTTGTACCGACAGAGTATGTTCTTCGGTGAACGTCGGAAGCACCAAGGCCGGCATCAATATGGACGCAGTGCGTCTTATGGGCAAGGTCATCAAGCAAGCCGCCTATCTTACCCGTGATAAGGGCAGTATAGGCTGCGCAAAACTCGTGGTGTTCGCCAACGCCGTGGAAGACAACCCCTTTATGGCGGGGGCTTTTCACGGAGTGGGGGAAAAGGACGTGGTGATAAACGTGGGCGTAAGCGGGCCGGGAGTGGTGAAGGCTGCGTTGGAACACGTCAAGGGCGACCTCACCGAAGTAGCCGAAACCATAAAGAAAGTGGCGTATAAAATAACCAGAGTGGGGCAGTTCGTGGCGGAGGAAGCCAGCCGCAGACTGGGAGCCAATTTCGGCATAGTGGATTTAAGCTTAGCTCCCACGCCCGTTATGGGAGACTCGGTAGCGCATATACTGGAAGAGATAGGACTGGAAAGCGTGGGCGGATGCGGTACCACCGCGTGTCTTGCGTTATTGAACGACGCCGTAAAAAAAGGCGGGATAATGGCAACGTCGCACGTAGGAGGACTGAGCGGAGCGTTCATTCCCGTCAGCGAGGATATAGGAATGATAAACGCCGCCGAAAAAGGCGTGCTTAAAATAGAAAAACTGGAAGCCATGACGGCGATATGTTCGGTGGGGCTGGATATGATAGCCGTGCCCGGGGACACCACCGAAGAGGTTTTGAGCGGACTTATAGCCGACGAAGCGGCGATAGGCGTGGTCAACAACAAGACCACCGCCGTGAGAGTAATACCCGTGTACGGCAAGCAATCGGGTTCGGTGGACTTCGGCGGACTTCTCGGGAAAGCCCCGATTATGCCTATCTGCACTTCGGATTGTACGAAATTCGTGTCCAGAGGGGGACGTATCCCCGCACCCGTGTGGGCGAACAAAAACTGATAAAGGAAGATATTATGAAACGGATAGCCGCTTTCGAAAAGGTCAGCGAAGGAAGATTCCTTGCCGACGGAGGGAAGAAAGAAAATTACGATAAAATAATTTTACCCGTAAGAGCGACGGCGGGCAGCGCAGGTTACGACATAGTCACGCCGCAGGACGTCACGTTGAACCCCGGCGAAAGTATCAGGATACCCACGGGGATACGGGTAAGAATGGAAGAGGGCTGGGTATTTCAGATCTATCCTCGGAGCGGACTGGGGTATAAATACCGTATCCAACTCGACAATACCGTGGGGATAATCGATTCCGACTATTACTTCAGCGATAACGAAGGGCATATCCAGGTCAAGATAACCAACGACGGGAAGGAAGGCAAGACCCTTTGTCTTAAGAGCGGAGAGAGGTTTTGTCAGGGGATATTTACCGAATACGGCATAACTTACGACGACGAAGCTACCGCAACAAGAAACGGCGGCTTCGGAAGTACGGGAGTCAATACAAAATAAATCAGGCGAGTATAAAAAATGAGCGATTATACGATATTACTGGAACTGGCGTTAATTCTGCTGTTCACCAAACTTTTCGGAATAATTTGTAAAAAAATAGGCTTACCGCAGGTGGTAGGCTTTCTTATTGCCGGCTTATTGATAGGGCCGTGCGTTTTAGGCTGGGTCAATCCTTCGGAAACGCTGAAGATAATAGCCGAACTCGGGGTTATTCTGATAATGTTTTCGGCAGGGGTGGAAACGGATCTGAAAGAACTCAAGCAAAACGGGCTTGCCGCCACCCTCGTGGCTATGGCGGGGGTCTTGCTGCCTTTGGGCGGAGGATTTTTAATAGCGGCGGCGTTCAACGGAGGATTCGAAGGAATAGATTCTCTTAAGGTGTTGCAATACGTTTTCGTGGGGGTGGTGATGACCGCCACCAGCGTGTCCATAACCGTGGAGACTCTGAAAGAACTCGGTAAACTCAAAACCAAAGCCGGGACCATTATCCTTTCGGCGGCGATAATCGACGACGTTATAGGAATTATTCTGCTCAGTATAATAATAGGTTTCCGCAACCCCGAAGTCAAACCCGTGGAAGCGGTATGGAAGACGGGGTTGTTTTTCGTGCTTGCGGTGGCGGTGGGGATAGGGATACATTTTCTGTTCAAATTCCTCAACAAGAAATTTCCGCACACGAGAAGATTGCCTATACTCGGGCTGGTGATATGTTTCCTGTACGCTTACTGCGCCGAGAAGTTTTTCGGGGTGGCGGATATAACGGGAGCGTATATCGCCGGGATAATGCTTTCGGGACTGAAGGAGAGCGATTATATCGACAGGAAGATAGAAATAAATTCCTATATGATATTTGCGCCCGTTTTCTTTGCAAGTATCGGCATAAACGCAAGTTTTTCGGGATTTAACGTAAATATGGTTTGGTTCAGTCTGTGTTTCGTGCTGGTAGCGATAGCCGCAAAGATGCTGGGCTGTTTCGGAATGGCAAAATTACTCCGTTACGATTGGAAAGATTCCCTCGTCATAGGCGTGGGTATGATAGCCCGAGGGGAAGTCTGTCTTATCGTCCTGCAAAAAGGGATCTCTGCCGGACTGGCAAGTTCCGATTATCTCGCGATGGGCGTGTTGCTGGTCATAGTGAGCAGTTTTCTTGCGCCGGTTTTACTCAAACTCATCTACAGAAAATCCGACCCCTTGCCGCCCATATCCCCCGACGTGACCCCTTTGGCGCCCGATATTTTACCCGTTAGTGTCGAAGGAAGGGAAAAAACACAAGATATTGTGCAGTAAAAAAATAATTTTCCACCCGTTTAACGGGTATTCTTTACAAGGCGTAATTTTAAGGTGTATAATGATTTCGCTGTTATTATAAGGCACCGTCTGCTAAATTTTGCGGCGGTGTCAACTTATGAAAAATCACAGGGGAAGCGATGATCGACGACATAAATTTCAAGAGTAAGGTTTTAATACTGTTCATACTCGAAAAATTGGAAATGCCGATAAACGAGGGCGTTTTGGTACAGATGTGCTGTCTGGATAACGACTGGATATCTTATTTTTATTTTCCCACGCTCATCAACGAACTCGCTTCCGCAGACCTTATCAACCGTCATTTGGACGAAAATTCGCATAAAGAATACGTCATAAGCCTCAACGAGAACGGAAAGGTATGTTTGAGTTACTTCTTTAAGGATATATACAAATCCGACAGGGACAACGTGACCGAGTATATCAGGGCGAATAAATTGAAGTACCGCAAGATGCAGGAATTCACCTGCGATTACCGAAAGAACAAGGACGGGACTTTCAAGGTGATGTGTGCGGTGAAAAACGCCGAATCTACCGTTTTCGAACTCATTTTTACCGTTCCTACCCAGGAAAAGGCCGTTTCCGTCCGCAACAAATGGGTGACGAGAGCGACGGATTTTTATCGGCTTTACACCGATTTGCTTATTGACTGAAGATAGGAATACCCGTAAAAAAGAGATACGCCCGAGGGCGTATTTTTTTGACGGCGGTCTTGACAATACGGCTTTCCGATAACTATAATAATTATATGGATTTTTTTGCAGGGAGGGGCAAAAATGGCTAAAGACGGGAAAAAATGGAGTAAAAAGAAAAAAGTTTTCGTCATAATAATTTCGGTGATTTTAATATTGGTAATAGCTGCGGGCATTGCGGCGGGAATAATTATCGCCAATATGAAAAAAGCCCGGGAAGCGGCTAACGTATTTGCGGAAAATCCGCACGGTTTCGCTAATTTAGGGGTCCGCCCAAACATAGACAGGATGATAGACATCAGTTCTTCCGACCTCAATAAAATGAGCGCAGACGAGTTAAAATCCACCGCGTTTATGCTTTACGACACGGCTATGACCAATTTCAAAGAAAACGACGTGGTCATTTACGATAACTGCCTTACGTCGTTTTCCGTCATGGGACTGGAAAACAAAGTCAATATAGACTCGGTCACGTTCAAGACCGACGAGGAGTATTTCCGCATAGACTACCGTCTTAAAAACACCACGCCGCTTTTGGACGCCATGCCGAAATTAGAAAAACAAATAAACGACAGTCTGGAATTGGTCCTTACCGAAAGGCATTATGCGAGCGTGACGCAGGATAAACTTATATATCAGAAAGTGAAAAACGCCCTTCTGGACGACAAATCGATCCCGTACGCCGACTGGGAAAATTCAAAAGAATATCCCGTGACCGAGGAACTGAGGGATAAGCCCGTGTTTTCGCCCGTACAGGAAGGGAAATATTCTCTGACGGCGCACAAGGTCAGCGTGGAAACCATGGCAAAAGCCGAAATAAAATATCATTACGCCGAAGGATATTACGAAGTAAAAATCAGCCTCGATACGACTAACCCCGAAACCAGCGCCGCAGCCGTCGGCAATATCCGTGAAGGAAGCGGGGACGAGAACGCCAACTTCGACAAACTCGACATTACTTTCACGGTCTGGGACAGCGGCTTTATGCGTTCCTATCAGATGGACGAAGGTTGGAAAGCGTCGGCTTTGGGAATAGAATTTCTGAAATTCGAGAGTATGTTCCATTACAATATGTACTTCTCTTATTCCGAAGAGGACACCGATTTGGAAAACTATCCCGATTATCTCAAAATGAAGGAAGACCTCGCAAAAGCGGAAAAGTAAATTTTTTCAGATTATTTTCTTTCAAATAAATTTTCGATAATATCGCAGACTATGCCGCGCATTGCGGCATAGTCTATGTATTCGTGTTTATCGTAAACGTATTCGTGAGCAAACGACTGCACGAGGTTCATCGCAAGATGTATTTTTTCGGTAAGATTATCTTGCGGAAGCCCTGCGGCAAGAAGTTTTTGTCCGAAAAGTTCGCTTATCTTGTCCTCGGAATTTATGAATTGACGTTGCACCGCATCGTCGGTGGCGGTCAGCGAATGTAACGCTTCGTGAATCTTGGCGTATTTTTTATGAATGTTGATGGCTTCGTCGATTATTTCCTTCACCAGTTTCCCTAAATCGAAAGGCGGCGTCACGTCCTCGAAAAAATTCAGTATGGGGCGGAACGCCTCGGTTATGTAAATGTCCAGAACTTCCAAAAGTATATCCCTTTTGTCCTTGAAATAGCCGTAAACGATCCCCGTGCTTACGCCGGCTTCCTTGGCGATGGCGGCGGTGTTGGTGCTGTAATAACCTTCTTCGGAAAACAGCTTGTACCCTGCGTAAAGTATTTTCTTTTTCGTCTCGATGGAACGTCTCTGTTTAGGTTCTCTTATTTCGTTACTCATTTTTTTTCAGTTTTCCGATATTTTTTTCCGAAGCGAATGTCCGCCGACGGTCTTTATATATTGTATCACAAAAAAATTTATTTGTAAATCTGAAATAAGTTTCATATTTTGCTTGACAGAGAAAACCCGGGTTGCTATAATGTAACCGAATATGAAATAAGTTTCATATTTTGGAATGGGTGAGAATAAATTATCGAAAGGAGAGGAATATGCCGCTTATAGTAGCTCCTACGGGACGGGTATTGAAGGTAAGAAAAGTATTGACGGACGAGAAGACCAAGAAGCATCTGGAAAATCTCGGCATAACCGTCGGGTCGGAACTTACGGTACTGAGCGTTTCGGGGGGCAGCGTGATATGTCTTGTCAAAGACGGCAGGTTGGCGCTGGACGGCAATCTGTCGACGAAAATTTTGGTTGCGTAAGGAGGCGACATAATGGAAAAGAAGTTAAGTGAATTTGCCGTAGGCGAGAAAGGGATTATAAAGACCGTTTCCGGCGACGGCAGAATAAGGCGGCGGTTGTTCGACATGGGGGTGACCCCCGGAGCGGAAGTCGTACTCAGGAAGAAAGCCCCGTTGGGCGACCCGTTGGAGGTCACGATAAGGGGATACGAACTCACTTTGCGTAAAAGCGAAGCGGAAACGGTGACCACGGAGGTGAAAAAATGAAATATTTTGCCCTTGCGGGAAACCCTAACAGCGGAAAAACCACCCTTTTTAACAGTCTTACCGGTTCTACGGCGCACGTAGGGAACTGGCCCGGCGTTACGGTGGACAAGAGGGAAGGCGTTTATAAAAAATGTCCCGAACCCGTGTCCATAGTGGATCTTCCCGGTATATATTCACTTTCTCCTTACACGCCCGAGGAAGTCATTTCCAGAAATTATCTTCTGGACGAAAAACCCGATTGTGTAATCAACATAGTGGACGCCACCAATCTGGAGCGTAACTTATACCTTACCACGCAGATTATGGAAATCGACGTACCCGTGGTCATTGCGTTGAATATGATGGACGCCGTGGAAAAAAACGGCGACAGGATAAACGCCGAGGAGCTGGAGAAAAAAATCGGGCTTCCCGTCGTTAAAATTTCCGCTCTGAAGGAAAAAGGCATAGACGAACTTATGAAAAGGGCGTACGAAGCCAGTCTTTCGGCGAGAAAAGGCACTACGGTGCTGGAAGGCGGAAGCCTTATGCATCTTATAAGGGATTGCAAAATAGCGTTGGAAGGGCAAAAAGTGGACAATTCCCTTTTCCACGCCGTGAAACTGGTGGAGCTGGACGAACTGGAAGTTGCCTCCCACCCCGAATCGGCTAAAATGGTGGAGGAGTTCAAAAAGACCTTTTCCGACGACACTTTCGGAAGCGATTTCGAAGCGATAATCGCCGACAGCAGATATAAATATATTTCATCCAATTATTCCGGCGCATTAGTCAAAAAGAAGCGCACGGACAAATCCAACCTCACTTCATCGGACAAGGCGGACAAAGTGCTTACGCACAAAATTTGGGGTATTCCGATATTCTTACTCATACTGTTTGCCATATTCCATTTAACCTTCTCGGAAAACTTTCTCTTTATCGGAGCCGCTTTGCCCGAAGGTTGGGTTGCTTTGGAAGGTACTGCCGCAGAAGGCGTTTTCGGCGACGGCGGAATAAATTCTCCGGGAGTAATCCTCTTTAATCTTTTGGATCTTGCGACGTCTTCCATAAGCGAAGCCGTATCGAACGCTATGGCGTCGGGCGGAGCCGCCGAGTGGGCGACGGGACTGGTGTGCGACGGTATTTTGGGCGGATTGTTTGCGATATTGTCGTTTTTACCGCAGATATTGTTATTGTTCCTGTTCTTCTCCATACTCGAAGACAGCGGATATATGGCGAGAGTTGCGTTTATTCTGGACAGGATATTCCGTAAATTCGGTTTGTCGGGAAGGGCGTTTATGCCTATGATAATGGGCTTCGGCTGTTCGGTGCCCGCTATGATAAACACCCGTACCCTTGCCGACGAGAAAGAAAGAATGGCTACCATAAGAGTTATACCTTTCTTCAGCTGCGGAGCAAAACTTCCCATATTGACGGCTATAGCAGGCGGAATAGTGATGCAGTTTGGGATAGGCAATGCCGATCTCATAACCTACGGAATGTACGTCCTCGGAATGGCTACCGCAATCGCAAGCGTGATTTTACTCAGAAGTACTACGATGAAAGGAGAGGTTCCTCCCTTTATAATGGAACTTCCGTCCTATCACGCTCCTCAGTTCAAGAACCTTATGCGTCACCTGTGGGATAAAGCAAAACACTTCGTCAAGAAAGCCTTTACCATAATTTTGGCGTCTACCATAGTGATCTGGTTTATCAGTCATTTCTCCTGGAGCTGGAATTATCTTCCCGACGAAGAAATAAACGCAAGTATTCTTGCAGGTATAGGACAACTGGTGCAACCGCTGTTTACGCCTATGGGCTTCGGAAGTCAGCTCGGAAGCTGGGGTTGGGTGTTCGTGGTGGCTGCGATAACCGGACTTATCGCAAAAGAAAACGTGATAGCCACTTTCGGAACGCTGGCAGCCTGTATAACCGCAGGGTTTGTCGCAGACGAAGGACTGGAAGGGATAGACTCGGTGGTAAATATGATAGCGGCTACGCAAATCACCGTTCCCGCACTGATAGCGTTCATAGCGTTCAATATGACCACCATACCGTGTTTTGCGGCGGTAGCCACGGCAAAAGCCGAACTGGGAGGCAAAAAGAACTTCCGCAATACCATAATTTTCTGGCTCTGCGTATCCTACGTAGTCGGCACGATGATCTATCTTATCGGTTCGTGGTGGTGGACGGTATTTATCTTTGCGGCGGTCTGGGCTGCGGTAATAACCTTGATCGTGTTGCATAACAAAGGAAAACTCAGCATAAAATTACCTCGAAGGAGGAAAGCAGACTGATGGGACCTGTGGATATAGCAGTAATAGTAGTGTGCGTTCTCGCCGTAGTCGGCGTGATAACGGGAGGTATAATCAACAAAATACGGAACAAAAAGAAAGGAATATCCTGTTCCTGTAGTTCCTGCGGATGTTGTTCCTGCGCTCACTGTCATAGGCCCGAGGAGGGAAAACCCGAGAACGATAAAAACGATAAAAACTGACGTGTAATAGTATTGTGGTTTCCTTATATTGTCGGAGGGGATCCCGAAAGGGGTCTCTTTCGACATTCAGCGATATATTTTGCGTTGCATAATTTTTTGATAAATAATATAATTAAAGAAAAAGACGCAGGGTTTACGATGAATAGAAAAGAGGTTGAAAATTATATTTTCGAAACTTACGGAGTAAAGAAAGAAAGTCCGTGGGAAGACGACCCGGAATCGGTGATTTTTCGTCACAGGCTCAACAGGAAATGGTTCGCTCTCATTATGCGGATACCCCAAAAAAGGTTAGGGCTCTCGGGGGAGGAGCAAGTCGACGTGATGAACGTGAAGTGTTATCCCGAGCTTATCGAAAGTCTCCGCTTTTCCGAAGGTTTCTTCCCTGCCTACCATATGAACAAAACCCATTGGATAACCGTCCTTCTCGACGAAAACGCCGATGAAGAGAAGGTAAAGGCTCTTTTGGATATAAGCTACGAACTCACTATGAACGGTAAAATCAAACAAACGAGAGATTTCCGTTAAAATAACGATTTTTGACAAATTTATATCGCGGAAGTTCTCGCAAAAGATTGCTTTTACAATATTTTAATGATAAAATTTTTTGTTGTCAAAAAAAAATCTGTTTTCATAAAGAGGAGAGAAAATGAAACGTAAATTCGCAACTGTTAGTTTTGCGCTCATTCTGATGTTTGCGTTGAGTTTTGCTTTAATAGCCTGTAACGGCGACGAGGGCGGAACTCACACCCACAGTATGTCTTACGTCGAGGCGAAGGCTGCCACCTGCACCGAAGACGGACATTCCGCTTACTGGACGTGTACGGAATGTAAAAAAATGTTTTCCGACGAAGCCGGAACGACGGAAATCACCGATCCTTCCGAAATAACGGTTTACGCTTCGGGACACAATTACGTTAACGGCGTGTGCGATCGTTGCGGGGCGGAGGACTACGAAAAGCTGATAGGCTATATGACCCGTCAGGAATACGAGGACGCTTTTGCGTTGGAAAATTTCGCTAATTTTACCGTAACTTATAAAGAAGAGGAAGGTATCCCCGAGTTAATATACCGTTTTGCAGAGCAAGGCGACCTTTCTATAGCTTATATGGTGGAATGCCAGCGGTACGGTAGCGACGTTTACGTTTTGCAGAAGAAAGGTGAAACAACGGCTACGGAATATACTTACGATAAGGACAATTCCGTTTGGGTCGCCGCCGAGAGCGAAGGGACCGTTGCGGATATAAAGAAAGATTTGGTTTCGGAAACCGCCGCAAACGGCTATCTTTCCGCCGTTTATTCTAACGGCGTTTACACTATACCCGACGCATACTGGTTCAGTTTCAATCCTTCGACCAAGTACGATGTGGAGATTACTTTCGACGGGGGAAAAATCGAAACCTACGAAACCGTTATAGGGAACAATTCTTTGCCTTTTATTTTCGACAATTACGGCACGACGGAAATTGCTCTTCCCGATTTCGATAAAAAGGAAACCTTAGGGTTCGAGTATTACGAAAATAATCCCGGAGAACTTACGGCGGACTTTTCTTCGGGGGTCTCCACTACGCAAATTTACGTACCTGCCACGCACAACGGACTTCCTTTATCTACGGTCATAATAAATAACCCCTCTACTTCGACCTCGATAACCGTCGATTCGGAGAGCGTATTGAAAGAATTTGTTGTTTACGGCAACGAAGCGTTACAGAATGTGGATTTGCCCGCTATCGATAACCTTACCAGGGTGTATATTACAAACGACAGCAACAATACTTCCTTTACGGTGAATTTTAGCGGTACCAAAGCGCAATGGGACGCTATACCCGAAGTTGTAATAGATGATAACGTCGACGTAGTATTCAAGACGCATATTGTCGGGGAGTGGACGGTCACCGAAGAAGCGAGCTGCACCGAAGACGGCTACCGAGTCAAATACTGTTCCGATTGCGGAATAATTATGGAAGAAGAGAGTATCCCCGCAAGCGGTCACAATCCTGCAGACACATTAAGCTACGATGAAGATTATCACTGGTATGTATGCGAAAACGGTTGCGGAGAAAGACTCGAATATTCCAAACACGTTTACGACGGAATGGAATGTACGCAATGCGATTACGCTTTACAGGCAAGCGACGGGTTCAGTTTTACCCGTTATCCCCTTATCAGCGGAGGAATGGAGGATTTTTATACCGTAACAGGCTATAGAGGCACGGATACCGATGTAGTAGTTCCGTCAGGAGATCATAACGGTTATCCTATAAAACAAATAGATTCGGGTGCATTCAGAGGTAATACCGATATCGTAAGCGTGACCATAACCGACGGAATTACCATCGTTGACGATTACTCATTCAAAGGTTGCACCTCCTTGAGGTCGATAAAAATTCTCGGCGAAACTATTTTAAGCGAGGAAGCTTTTGCGGGCTGCACTTCGCTGACGGAACTGGAATTCGATAACGTGACTATAGGGACGGGAGCATTCAAAAACTGTACAGGACTTCAGAAGGTAGTCGTCAACAACGGGTATATCGGAGCAGACGCTTTTTATCAATGCACCTCTTTGAAAGAAGTCGTTTATAACGGTAGTGTTAATTATAATGCGGGAATAGGAGAATCCGCCTTTTACGGCTGTTCTTCGCTGACAGATATAAAATTATCGAACGTGACTTCCATCGGGAAGTATGCTTTTTCCGGATGCTTGAATCTGGAAAGTTTGATGCTTCCCGTCACGGTTACGGAGATAAACAGCAGAATATTTATGAACTGCCCGAAGATGAGCGTAGTTTATTACGAGGGGACTGCGGAAGAATGGAATTCCATAACGATAAACAGGGATTCGTATTCGGATGAAATAGATAGAGTCACCATAAGATATTATTCCGAAAGCGATCCTTACGCAGACGGAACGGCTGTGGACGGCAAGACCTACTGGCATTACCAAGAAGGCTTGCCCGTAGTATGGGAAGCGCCTGCGGAGCTCTGAGAGACGGAAAATCGAACGGAAAAATGCTGCGTCGTCCGCAGCCTTTATTACATCATACGGAAAAAGGCTGCGTCGTCCGCAGCCTTTTTTACATCATTCGGGGTCGCTCATATTGTCGAGACAGGGAAGGTAATTTATGCTCCATTCGTAGTTTTTCATAAATTCGCCTTTGTAATCGCCTTTTTTGCCGGCAAGGTAGTCCCAATAGTCGCAGTCTATATTTGTTGTGGAAAGGACCAGGCAGGCTCTTTTGAACTCGATACAGTCGAAATGCAGATTTTCCAAGGTTTTCCGCAGTCGCCACACTGCGTCTCGGTAGAGGATCTTGCTTTTGGATAAGTCCGTATCGGGCCATATCTGGGATAAGGCGTCATTCATGGTCAGAGCTTTGCCGTTATAGGCTATCAGCAGGGCGAAGAGTTCCTTCGACTTCGAAGAGGAAAACCTCACTATGTTTTTTCCGATGAAGCAATCGAACGTGCCGAAAGTCTTAACCGTCATTTTAATGGACTTTTCGGCAATTTCAGATAAAAAATAATGTAGTTTTTCGCTGTTACAGGGCTTGTACAGGAAACCGAGCGTGTTTGATGCGACATCGCAAGGCAAGTCCTTTTCGGAGAGGTTGTATCCCGTGGTGAATACGATTTTTACCGAGGGGTGTATTGCGATAATTTCCGAAGCGAGTTTCAATCCGTTTATGTTCGGCATATTGACGTCGAGGAAGACGCCGTCGGGTTTTTCTGCGGCAACGTATTTCAGAACAGCCCCCTCGTCGTCGCTGAAAAAACGGTATTCGGTTTCCAGATTGATAAGATTCGGCAGGAACAGTTGCAAAGCGTGAATTTCGTCGTCAACAATTATTATTTTCATTTAATTTCTCCAAAGTCGTTTTGTCGAAACGGATCTTTACCGAACAGCCGTTACCGGGCGAACTTATTATTTCGGGAGTTACGCCTGTGAGCAAACGGAACCGCTCCATCGAATTCCGTATTCCGTATGAATTGTCGCTGACGGCATTTGCGTCGAAACCCACCCCGTTGTCGGAAATCTCTATCAATACTCCGTTATCGTCATAACAGGAAGATATTTTTATAAAACCGTCCTCTTTTTCATTTATTTTGCTGTATTTAATGGCGTTTTCTATAAAGGGCTGCAAGGAAAGGGCAGGTATGAGAAAATCCGTGTAATCTATATCGAAAATGATATTCAGTTCCTTTTCCTTCCGAATGTTTTCGAGGTCGGCAAAAATATGGATATGCTCCAGTTCATTTTCGAAAGGAATGAGGTCGGTATTTGCGGCTTCCACCTGCGCCCGAAGATGTTTGGAAAACAGATCCATGGCGTAATCGCCCGACGCCGTGTCCAGATGATAAAGGTTTTTGATGGAAGACAGTACGTTGAACACGAAATGAGGTTTGATCTGAGCCTGCAAGGATTTGGATTTTATATGTTCGTAACTGGCACGGTAATTTGCATTCGCCAATTCGCTCTTCTGGGTGCGGCGAACGAAACGGACATAAATGAATCCGTAAATCAAAGTAATGGTAAAGATATAAAACGCCGTCGTCCCGAAAGGATAAGCCGAAACGAATCCCGAGGAATAAGCCACGTTGACCGCCATAAGACCGCACATGGAGAACATTATGAACTGGGTGGGACGGTAGGAAAAAGAGTTGAAGCAATTTATCGCCGGGTTGCGGGTAACGTAACAAGACAGCTCGACGGGCATTATCATAAACAACATAAAAGCGATATAGTGCAGCTTAACGAAAAACAAAGCGGCAAAGAGAGCAAAGGACAGCACACAAGAAGCGTTATAGCAAATGCTGCGCTTTAGAGACATATTCAGTTTATAAGAATAATTGAAGAACACCTTAACTCTATAAATAAAATAGGCGAAAGCGGCGTATTGGAGCAAGGTGACGAGGGTGACGCTCAGGGAATCGGGCGGAAGTTTGAAAAGCGCCAGATAATCCGGGGACAAAAATCCGCAGACCAGAACGGAGAGCGCCAAAAGCAAAGAGTGATGCGTGGAAGTTTTTATGGCGAACATCGCATAGGCGTCCACTAAGACGATAACGATAAATAAAATGGCGGCGATCATCGTAAAGTATCTCAAAAAGCCCGTGAAGTACAACGAAGAAACGGTATCGGTAGCGTTGAGAACGGCAATGACCACTACTCCCGTGAGGAAAGCCGCCAGATTGGCTAAAACGATCAAGGCAAATTTCAGTTTCGGCGATATTTTACTCATAAATTAAATTTTACATTCATAGAATGTAACAGTCAATTTTTTTGCAAAAAAATTTACAAAAAATCCTTGAAATTATGCGCAAAGCGAATTTTTTTAGCACTTTTTTAGCACTTCTCCCATATCAACGGCCATAAGGAATCGGACAGTGCGAGCGGTATGACGGCATACAATCGGCGATATCAACTATTTTAAGTAGCTAAGAGAAAAGAAGGCGGCAGATTTTACTCTTTTCAAGTGCGAAAGCAAAGGTGTAAGGAATAACACAATAAAATGATTTTTAGATTATATATCCTATTACCGAAAGGCAAAGATGCTGTCTTATCTTCTCTTTGTCCGTCTGTCCGCGGTTCAAGTCCCTTAACTTTGTTACATACAACAAAAAAACCGTAGTGAATACGGTTTTTTTGTTTTATTGGTGCGTGACAGGCGGGACAGCGCAATCGGCACGTCTTTATTTACCGATTTTCCATTTCGGTTGAAAAGCGGTCAGATTACAGACGACCGCTTTCTTTCCCCCTAAACCGTACCGCTTTATGGGGA
>CASDZI010000016.1 GCA_949285605.1 uncultured Christensenella sp. | reverse complement strand
CTTATGTATTATTTAATATTATATATTAATCTCCTTATTATTGTCAAATTTTACTTCTCAAACAATTATAAAACAATAATTATTATTATTTTATGGAATATGCTTGACAATTTTGAAATAAAATTTATAATAATAATTACAAGTATCGATTAAGGAGATGATATGCAGAATTATTCCCGTCAAAGGGAAACCATAGTGAGGACGCTGGCGAATACCGTTTCGCACCCCACGGCGGAAGAAATTTACGCCGAGGTGAAAAAAAGCTGTCCCAAAATCAGTCTCGCTACGGTTTATCGCAATCTGCGTATGCTCGCCGAGGAAGGAGAGGTGCTGGTCCTGCACACTTCCGACGACAAGGAGCATTACGACGGGACGGTCGCTCCTCACGCCCATTTATGTTGCCCCCGATGCGGAAAGGTCTCCGATCTTCCCCTCTCGACGGAACTTATCAGGACTTTGACCGACGCCCGTCCGGAATCGAAATTCGAACTCAATTTTTACAGTCCCTGCAAGGATTGCCGAAATAACTAAAAAACAAAAAAAAGGAGATCACAAAAAAATGAAGTACGTTTGTTCAGTATGCGGTTACACCAGCGACACTCTTCCCGAATTCTGCCCTATCTGCAAAGCTCCCGCAGATAAGTTCACCAAAGTCGAAGGCGACGTTTCCTTCGTGACCGAACACATCATCGGCGAGGCAAAAGGCGTGGAAGACGATATCATCGAAGGACTCAGAGCCAATTTCAACGGAGAATGCACCGAAGTGGGTATGTATCTTGCCATGAGCAGAGCCGCCGACAGAGAAGGATATCCCGAAATCGCCGAGGCTTACAAGAGAATAGCTTTCGAAGAAGCCGAACACGCAGCCAAATTTGCCGAACTTTTGGGCGAAGTGGTTTCACCCTCTTCCGAAACCAACCTCAGAGTGAGAGTGGAAGCCGAAAGCGGAGCCTGCATGGGTAAAATGGATCTGGCTAAAATCGCTAAACAGAGAGGATACGACGCCATTCACGACACCGTTCACGAAATGGCTAAAGACGAAGCCCGTCACGGCAGAGCCTTCAACGGCCTTCTCAAGAGATATTTCGAAAAATAATTCTCTCCCTTTACATAAAAGAAAGCTGTCCTTCTTTTTCGGACAGCTTTCTTTTTTTTAGAACACGAAGTATTATTTTTTTTCGATGAGGAACGACCCGAAACTCCTGTTCAGTCGCAGCCGCAACGATTCCCTTTCTATTATCACTTCCTCGCCTTTCCCGAAAACGAACGCCTGCTCGGTGAACGCTTTTCTGTTTTCCTTACGGAATTTGCCCAGATAGCGGTAGTGGGCGAGTATCTCTTCGTCCCTTTCTTCTGCTTTGGGGAACGGACGGCGGTTGATGGGGTCTTCGAACCCTTGCATGCCCGTCTCGTCGCCGTAATATACGCTCGGTACCCCCGGCAGAAAATATTGCAGGCAGGAAGCGAGGATAAGCCGCTTTTTCCCTGTTTCGTACTCCTCCGGGGTCAGTCGGTAATTCTTTCTTGCCTCTTTGTCCGCTCCGCCGTCGGCGCCGCTAAGGGCGTTGATAGCCCTTACCGTGTCGTGGCTTCCTATGAGAGTAAGACAGGTATCCAGACTGCATTTAGGGTAGTTTTCTATAATGGTCATCACCTTTTCGGCAAAGGTCTCCGCATCGAACTCGTGCGTTAAAAACCCGAGTATGGCTTTCTTAAACACATAGTTCATTACCCCGTCCAGCTCGTTTCCTCGAAAATACTCCCTTTCCTCCCCGTAGCTGTACTTGTTGGAGGCGTCCTCCCAGACTTCACCTATCACGACGTTTTCGGGGTCGTTCTTTTTGACGGCGACCCTCAGTGCCTTGACGAAGGTCCCGCTCAGTTCGTCCACCACGTCCAGTCTCCAACCTCTTACGCCCATATCCGTCCATTTGCGAATGACGCCGCCCTCTCCGGCTATGAGTTTATGAAACCCCTTTGCGTCTCGGGCTACCGTCGGCACCACGGTGACTCCCCACCAGCACAGATAATCGTCGGGAAAATCGAAAAAGGTAAACCAGTCGTAATAAGGACTGTCTTTGGACTGGTACGCTCCCACGCTGTCGTAATGATTGAATTTATTGAAATAAAGACTGTCGGCTCCGGTATGGTTGAAAACTCCGTCGAGTATTATTCCCATTCCCTTCTCGGCGGCTTTTTTTATCAACAGACGAAAATCCTCTTCCGTCCCCAACATCGGGTCTATTTTCAGGTAATCTCCGGTATCGTAACGGTGGTTGGAGCTGCTTTCGAAAATCGGAGACAGGTACAGGTCGGTAACTCCGAGTTCGGCAAGGTAATCGAGTTCGGAAATTATCCCTTTGAAATTGCCGCCGTAAAAGTCGTTGGCTCTGTAAACGCCGTCCAGATCCTTGACGGTAACGTCCTCCGACCAGTCTTTCAGCACTCCGTAACGGGGTTTTTCTTTATTGTCGAGATTGCGGAAGCGGTCCACGAAAATATGATAGACCACTCCGCCTTTGAAACTGTCGGGCGTCTTATAATCCTTCTCGTAAACGGTCAGCTGCCACTCGGGAAGCCACTCGCCGCAAACGGCATATCCGCCTTCGCCCTTCCCGACGTAAGTTATACCCCCGTCGGTATGCAGTATTTCGAAACGGTAGTAATACGTCCCGTCCCTTTCCAAGGAAAAATCCGCTTCGTAATTGACGTATCCGTCCCTTTTCCCGGAATAGATCATAGGATAAGGCACGGTGTGGTCGTTTCTGCGTAAGTACAGCGTGACCCTGTCCGGGTTCATATATTCCGCCACCGGGAAAAGAAAACGCACCGTACGGCGGGTTTCTACCCCGCCGAACGGATTCTTGAAATAGATGTTCCGAGAATTAAAAGGGACTCTCGTATCACATTTTGGTGAGGTTCCAAATGCGGGTTGCATACTCCTCCACGCTTCTGTCCGCCGCAAAGAAGCCCGCCTTTGCGATGTTTACCATACTCATTCTGCCCCAACGGTACTTGTCGAGGTAGGTTGCGTTAAGTCTGTTCTGGGCGTCGCAATAGCTTGCGAAGTCGGCAAGACACATATAAGGATCGGCTTGTCCGCCTCTGCCCACGGTGAGAGAATCGGCTATTTCTCCGAAAGAAACTCCGCCTATTCCGCTCCGCAACATATCTATTATGGTTTTTATGCGTTTATCGGTGTTGTAATAGTTGGTGGGACGATACCCTTCCTTGTAAAGTCTCGCCACCTCGTCGGCAAACAGCCCGAATATGAAAATATTTTCGTCGCCCACTCTCTCGTGGATTTCCACGTTGGCTCCGTCCATGGTGCCTATGGTCACGGCGCCGTTTATCATAAATTTCATATTGCCGGTGCCGCTGGCTTCCTTGCCCGCTATGGAAATCTGTTCGCTGACGTCGCTTGCCGGCATTATTATTTCGGCAAGGGATACCCTGTAGTTTTCCAAAAATACCACTTTTATCTTGTCTTTCACCGCAGGGTCGTTGTTGATGACGTCCGCCATTACGCAGATAAGACGAATGATCTGCTTAGCCATATAATAACTGCTCGCCGCCTTCGCTCCGAAGATAAACGTCCTCGGCACTATGTCCATATTGGGGTTCGCCTTCAATTCGTTATACAGCTCCAGAATGTGCAAAGCGTTCAGAAGCTGACGTTTGTATTCGTGCAACCTCTTGACCTGCACGTCGAAAATACTGTCGGGGTTCACGGTCACACCGTTGGCTTTCTTGATATATTCGGCAAGCTTTATCTTGTTCTGCTTCTTGATTGCGAAAAGTTCGTCCACCGCCGCTTTATTGTGCTGGAATTCGGCAAGTTTCTCCAGAACAGACGCGTCTCTCAACCATCCTGTTCCGATTTTGTCGTTTATGAAGGACGCCAAAGCGGGGTTGGCTTCGGCTACCCAACGCCGGTGCGTGATGCCGTTGGTCACGTTGGTGAACTTCTCGGGAGCTACCTTATAGTAATCGGCAAACACCGTCTCTTTAAGGATATTGCTGTGAAGCTGGCTGACGCCGTTTATGGTGTGGCTCGCCGCAAGACAGAGATTAGCCATTCTGATAACTCCGTCGCTCACTATGGCGTTGGCGGCTATCTTGTCCCACTGGTTGGGATAAACTTTCCAAAGTTCTGCGCAATAACGCTGGTTTATTTCCGAAACTATCTGGAAGATACGGGGAAGCAGGGTCTTGAACAGTTCCTGCGGCCATTTTTCCAACGCTTCCTGCATAACGGTATGGTTGGTGTAGGAAACGGTCTCGGTGATTATCTTCCAAGCGTCGTCCCAGCCGTATCCGTAGTCGTCCAGCAATATACGCATAAGCTCGGGAATACAGAGCGTCGGGTGGGTATCGTTGATGTGTATAGCCACCTTTTCGGCAAGATTGTCCAAAGACGGATTGTACTTGAGGTGCTTTTTAAGTATGCTCTGAATGGAAGCGCTCACGAAGAAATATTGCTGTTTAAGACGCAAAGACTTCCCTTCGTAATGGTTGTCGGCAGGATACAGTACCTTGCTTATCGCTTCCGCCATCGCTTTGGCTTCTATGGCTTTGACGTACTGTCCTCTGGAAAACGCCGTCATATCGAAGCCCATGGGAGCCCTTGCGCTCCACAGACGTAAGGTGTTGATGGCGTCGCTCCCGTAACCCGATACGTTCATATCGTACGGAACCGCCAGGATGACCGTGGCTCCCTCCTGCTCGACGTGCAGTTTCCCGTCTGTCCAGCTTTCCTTGAGTTTGCCCCCGAATTTGACTTCGCAGGTGTCCTCTTCCCTCGGGTTAAGCCAGACGTCGCCGTTTTGCAGCCAGTCGTCGGGAAGTTCCATCTGCCACCCGTCCACTATTCTCTGTTTGAAAATACCGTAGTCGTAACGGATACTGAAACCGCCTGCGGCATATCCGCAGGAAGTAAGACTGTCCATATATGCGGCGGCAAGTCTGCCTAAACCTCCGTTGCCGAGTCCGGCGTCGGGCTCTATTTCCATAAGGCGGCTTATATCGAAGCCCATATCCTTAATTACTTTCGTAGCCGTGTCCAACAGCCCGCTGTTGTAAAGGTGGTTCCTTAAAGAACGTCCGAGCAGGAATTCCATCGACATATAATAGACCTGTTTGGTGCCGGTCTTGCGGACTTTTTTCTTGAATTCCACTCTTTTCTGGGTAAGCAGATCCTTGACTACCAAACACAAAGCCCGATACATTATCTGTTCGCTGGCTTCCTCTTTCTTGACTCCGAACATTTTTGCGAGTTTCTGTTCGATTAACTCTTGCAATTCTTTTTTGCTGATATCCATATTTTCTCCTATGTAATAGTATTTCTGAACTCGGAAATTTGTACCCTCGCAAAAATATTTAACGAGGGTATCTCCGAGAAAATAGTATCGTTAGCGTTTTCAGGAAAGTATTTCCTTGTAAAGGGCTATATATTCCTTAGCCGAAGACTTCCAGCTGTAATCTCCGTTCATTGCGTTGGCTACCACCGCCGACCATTCGGTCTTGTTGTAGAAAGTCCCTACCGCGCGGTGAATGGCGTCCAGCATATCGTAAGCGTTGTAAGTCTTGAAGGTAAATCCTCTGCCTGTAAGTTCCGCAGGGTTGAATGCGGGCACGGTATCTTTCAGACCGCCGGTTTCCCTGACTATGGGTATCGAACCGTAACGCATCGCTATCATCTGACTGAGTCCGCAGGGTTCGAACTTGCTGGGCATCAGGAACATATCGCTTCCCGCATAAATTTTGCTCGCTATATCCTGCGAGAAATTGATGATGACCGCAAGTTTGTTGGAATAACGGCGGGCAAGTTCGTTCAGAGCGGTTTCGTACTTCCAGTCGCCCGTTCCCAGCACCACCATCTGTATGTCCATGGAAAGGATCTCCTCTATAACTTCCATAACGAGGTCCATTCCCTTCTGATTGGTGAGACGGGTGACCATTCCGATGAGGGGCTTGTCGGTAACGGGCAAGTTGACCATTTCCTGCAATCCTTTCTTGTTGTCCGCCTTCTTGGAAACGGTTTTTACCGTATAATTGGCAAAAAGAGCGGGGTCTTTGGACGGGTTGTAAAGATTAGTGTCGATACCGTTCAATATACCTCTTATCTTGTAACTGCGTTTACCGAGGATATCCTCCAGTCCGTAAGCGAAATACGGATTGAGAATTTCCTGAGCGTAAGTTCTGCTTACGGTGGTAACTACGTTGGCTTCCTCGATCCCTGCCTTGAGCATATTGGCGTCGTTGGCGTATTCCACTATGTTGGCGTGAGACGCCGGAATTCCGTAAACGTCGGAAATACAGCTCTTGTCCATTTCGCCCTGGAATTCGATGTTGTGAATGGTGATGACGGTCTTCATGTTGGCGTAATGCTCGTCCCAACGGTAAAAAGCGTCGAGATAGACGGGTACGAGACCGGTCTGCCAGTCGTTGCAATGGATTACTTCGGGATAAAAATCTATGAGCGGCAAAACGTCGAGAACGGCTCTGGAAAAGAACGCAAACCTTTCTCCGTCGTCGTAATGCCCGTAGATACCGAACCGTTTGAAATAGTATTCGTTATCTATGAAATAATATTTTACTCCGTCGTATTCGCAAGAGAAAACTCCCGCGTACTGTTGTCTCCAGCCTAAAGTAACGACCTTAGAGCCTATAAATTGCATCGTCTGGCGGTAAACGTCGCTGATACCGTCGTAAAGAGGCATAATGACTCTGACGTCCTGCTTCTCCTTTTTGAGAGCAAGCGGCAACGCCTGGCTGACGTCGCCGAGTCCGCCCGTTCTCATAAACGGACCGGCTTCGCTTGTCACGAATAAAATTTTCATTGTTGACACCTCCTGTCAATACTGATTTACTTTATACTTTTTTACCTTTGACTATAACTATCGGATAGGTGATGAATCCGGAAATATTCCTGTCCTCGCTGATGACGACGTCCTTGTCGGTTATGGCGTACTGGAGGGAGGAGTTCTTTCCGACGACGCCGTTTTCCATGACGATGGAATTCTTGACCACGGCGCCCTCTTCTATGCGGACGTTACGGAAAAGGATGCTGTTTTCCACGGTGCCGTTTATGACGCAGCCGTCGGCAAGGAGAGAATTGCTGACTTTGGCTCCGGATTGATAAACCGTGGGAACGCTGTCTTTTACCTTGGTGTAAATTTTGCTTTCCTGTCCGAATAACGCTTCCCTGGTGTCGAAGTTGAGAAGGTTCATACTCTCGTTGTAATAGGTCTTGACGTCGTCGACGATCGCCGCATAGCAGCAGGCTTCGTAAGCCGATACTCTGCCCTCGGAAACCATTTTGAAGAGAATGTCTTTTTCGAAATCCACCATTCCTCTGGCATAGGCTTTCTGAACGAGGTCGATGAGGACGTCCTTTTTGATAAGGTAAATATTCAGGGAAATATATTTTTCTTCGCTTCCGGCATATTCGGTCTCGTAAATGTCGGTGACCTTGTTGTCGTCGTCTTTTTCGATGACTATCCTGTGAGAAGTGGTG
This sequence comes from uncultured Christensenella sp., assembly GCA_949285605.1. Lineage (GTDB taxonomy): Bacteria > Bacillota > Clostridia > Christensenellales > DTU072 > CAG-1782. The sequence goes on along the minus strand of CASDZI010000016.1, from coordinate 23,410 downwards.
GTATAACCCTTATGGCAGACCACGGTAAGGTCCGACCCGCTCTTGACGTGACGGTCGAAAATTTCTTCGAAGTCGATATTGGCGGCGATATTGCAGTTGCTGATAACGACGTAATCTTCCTTGGAACGGTTCAGAAAACTGAATATGGAATAAATGGCTTCTATCTTCCCTTTGTAAACCTCACGGGAAGAGTTGTAAACGAAGGGCGGGAAAACGCTTATACCGCCGTTTTTCCTGTTGAGGTCCCAGTCTCTGCCCTGTCTGATGTGGTCCATCAAAGACTGGTAGTTGCTCCTCGTGACTATACCTATGTTGCTTATGCCCGAGTTGACGAGGTTGGAAAGACTGAAGTCGATAAGACGGTACCTTCCCCCGAAAGGAAGAGAAGCGGTAGTCCTGTGCAAGGTGAGTTCGTTCAATTTGGATTCGTTGCCAGACGCAAACAAAATACTCATCATGTTGTTCATTATTTGTTACCTCCCTTCATTTCTCCTTCCTTGACCACGCTGTTGCGTTCCAGCTTGACTTCCGGTCCCACCACGGCGATATTCCACTCTCCGCCGGAGGGCGCTTTCTGCGGAGCGCCTATCACGCAGTTTTCGCCAATCTCCGCACTCCAGCCCACTATGGCGTGGCAAATACGGGAATTGGCTCCGATATGCGAATTGGGCATCACGATGCTGTCTCTTATTTCCGCACCCTTTTCGATCGTCGCTCCGTGATAAATAACGGAATTGATAACTTTGCCGTCCACGTTGCAGCCTTCGCTTATTATCGAATTGCTTATCTCGGCGTTTTCGCCGATATAGTGAGGCGGTTCCGCCGTGTTTCTCGCATATATCTTCCAGTCCCTGTCGTTCAGATTTATGCCGCTTTCGGGATTCAAAATATCCATATTGGCTTCCCAAAGCGAACTTATCGTGCCGACGTCTTTCCAGTATCCGTCGAACTCGTAAGCAAACAGCCTCTGTCCGTCGGCAAGCATCATGGGTATGACGTTCTTTCCGAAATCGTTGGAGGAATTCTTGTTTTCCTCGTCCCTGATAAGATAATCTCTCAGTTTAGCCCAAGTGAATATGTATATGCCCATACTCGCTTTCGTGGACTTCGGATGACGGGGTTTTTCCTCGAATTCGTAAACGGATCCGTCCTCGTTGGTGTTCATTATGCCGAAACGGCTCGCTTCCTCTATCGGTACGTTGAGGACGGCTATGGTGCAGTCGGCGTTGTTCTTCTTGTGGGCTTCCAGCATCTCCGAATAATCCATTTTGTAGATATGGTCGCCGCTCAGGATAAGAACGTAATCGGGATCGTACCTGTCTAAGAAATTGATGTTCTGATAAATGGCGTTAGCCGTGCCTTTATACCATTCGCCGGATTTTCCTTTCTGATAAGGCGGCAGCACGAACGCCCCTCCGTTGAGTCTGTCGAGGTCCCAGGGCTGACCGTTGCCTATGTACTGGTTGAGTTCGAAGGGCTGATACTGCGTAAGCACGCCTATGGTGTCGATACCGGAGTTTATGGTGTTGGAAATGGGGAAATCGATGATCCTGTATTTCCCTCCGAAAGGAACGGCAGGTTTGGCTACGTCCTGAGTAAGCACGCCCAATCTCGTTCCCTGTCCGCCGGCAAGCAACATTGCCACGCAATCTTTTTTGGTACTTAACATTTGCTTCTCTCCTTGAATTGATTTTTCCCTTACCGGGTCGGCGGGGTTTCCCTCCCCCTTTTTCTTTCGTAATTATTATTTATCAGGCTTTCGCCTTGGTTTTTACGGTTTTTTTCTTGGCGGGTTTTTTCTTGACCAGCTCTTTTTTGAGTTTTATGAACACGGCGGAATTCCCTTTAAGGTCGAGGCTTATGGCCTGTTCCTGTCCGTGATGGCTTTCGTCTATCGTAGTGTATTCCTTTCCTGCGGGAACCTCTCCTCCGTATTTCTTGCTTTCGGAATTCAGAACTTCGGTATAAATGCCGTATTTCTCCACGCCTATGCAATAATTTTCCCTCGGAGTGGGCGAAAAGTTGATAACGACGATGATAAAATCTCCCGCCTTGTCGTAACGGGTAAACGCCACCACGTTCTGCACTTTGTCGTCCACTACTATCCAACGGAAACCGTCGTAAGAGGTATCCATTTCGAAAAGGGGTTTATTGGCGAGATAGAACTTGTTGAGGTCCTTGACGTACTCGTGCAAAGAAGCGTGCGAAGGATAATCGAGAAGCATCCAGTCCAGTTGCTTCTTGTAATCCCATTCGATAAACTGCCCGAATTCGTTACCCATGAAATTGAGCTTTTTGCCGGGATGCGCCATCTGATAGGACAAAAGCGTCTTCAGCCCTCCGAATTTTTCCTCGTAAGTTCCCGGTATCTTTCCTATGAGGCTGGCTTTGCCGTGCACAACTTCGTCGTGCGAGAAAGGTAAAATGTAATTTTCGCTGAAAGCGTAAGTTATGGAAAAAGTAAGTTTGTCGTGATTTCCTTTTCTGAAGAAAGGATCGGTCTTGATGTAATCGAGAGTGTCGTTCATCCAGCCCATATTCCATTTGTAATTGAAGCCCAGTCCGCCTATGTTCGGGGGCATGGTCACCATCGGGAACGCCGTGGATTCTTCGGCTATCATCAACACGTCGGGATGACGGGACAATATGGTCTGATTGAGAGTCTGTAAAAAGTAAATGGCTTCGAGGTTGTATTCCTCTCCGTTTTCGTTGGGACGCCACTCTCCCTGCCTGCGGTCGTAGTTCAAGTAAAGCATACTCGCCACCGCGTCGAGACGCATTCCGTCCACGTGGTAATTGGTAAGCCAGAAATCCACCGCGCTTATAAGATAACTCCTTACCTGCGGCTTGTTGTAATCGAATACTCTCGTTCCCCAGCTCTTGTGTTCCTGTTTGTAGATATCGTCGTACTCGTACTGACAGGTCCCGTCGAATTCGTAAAGTCCGAAGCTGTCCTTGGGGAAGTGACTGAGTACGAAATCCATAATGACCCCTATCCCTTCGCTGTGGCATTTGTCCACGAAATACATAAAGTCGTGCGGCGTGCCGTAACGGGAAGTGGGGGCGAAAAGTCCCGTGACCTGGTAACCCCAGCTGCCGTCGAAAGGATGTTCGGTGACGGGCATGAGTTCCACATGGGTATAACCCATTTCCTTGAGATAAGGGACGAGTTCGTCGGCAAGGTGTCTGTAGGAATAGTAATTGCCGTCGGGATAAAGCCTCCAGGAGCCTAAATGAATTTCGTAAATATTCATCGGCAATTCGTAGGAATTGCGTTGTTTTCTTTTTTCAAGATAATTTCCGTCCGTCCATTCGTACCCTTCCAGTTCGTAAATCTTGGACGCCGTGGCGGGAGCGGTCTCGCTGTGCGTGGCGTAAGGGTCGGCTTTGAGTCTGACGGTGTGGTCTGCGCCCTCTATGGAATATTTGTAGTTGTCGAATCTCTTGATACCTTTGACGTAACACTCCCATATCCCGCTGTTGCCCAGTCTTTCCATGGGGTTTTCTTCCCGGTTCCAGTTGTTGAAATCCCCGACGACGGAAACGCTCAGAGCATTGGGCGCCCATACTCTGAAACGCCACATCCTTTTTTTATTCTTCTGTACGTTGGCTACCGCAAAAAGTTTATAGGCTTCGAAATTCGTGCCTTCGTTAAACAGATACACGGGATAATCATAAGTGTTTTTTGCCATGTCCGCTCCTTAAAAGGTAATTATCTTGTATTTTTCCCGCACCGAATTTTTCAGTAAAGCGAGTTTGTTTTCGAAAGATTTTTCCTCGTATTCGTACCCGAATACCGCACTGCCGCTGCCCGTCACCGACGGGAGGAAGCCCGCCTCGGAAAGCAATTTCTTCTTGTCCGCAATCGACGGACAGAGTTTTTCCGCCGCCCTCCCGAGGGCGTTCACGGGGGTAAAATACTCCCCTTTCTTCAAGGCTTCGACGACGTCTTGAACGTCGGGACGCTCCCCGCCTATTTCGTCGAATAATCGGTAACACTTTCCCGTATCCACTTCTCCGCCGAGCAAAACCGCAAACCGAAGTTGTCTCGCTACGTCGAAGGGGACTATCTTTTCTCCGAAAGAAGCGGCTCTCTGCGGCGTGTCTTCATACATTGCCGGCACGTCGCTGCCTATACGGAGCAGGTTTTCCGCCCCGATCGGAGGATAAAGGAAAAGCTTTTCCAACCCCCTCGCAACCGCCGCAGCGTCCGCCGAGGAACCGCCGAGCCCCGCTTTTTCGGGGATACGCTTGATTATTTCTATCTCCACGCCCCTCTTTCCGTAAACTTTTTCGTAAAGCTCCAGAGTTTTAAGGACGGTATCCCTTTCGTAAACGCCCTTCTTCCCGACGTACCTTACTTCGGTCTTTTCCGACGGCCTCATCTTCACCGTGTCGCATAATCCCACGGGATATATCAGAGTATCCACGGTATGTAAATTGCCTTGTTTCCCGGTAACGTCCAGAACGAGATTTATCTTTGCGCGGGCGCTTATTTCGAGCATATTTCTCCTGAGCACGGTATTACGATTTTATTATACTATCACTTATCCCGCAGGTCAACAAATTTCTCCGCTTAAATATTGATAATATATTATTATAAATATTCTTAGATAAATCGATAAGGATTGACAAGTAAATCTATAAAAACCGCCAATTCCTCCTTTTTATACGAGGTTTCGTTCTCCAACCACCACTTCACCATAAAAATTATGCTCCCGGCATAGAACTCGCTCAGAAGTTCGGTCGGGACCTTGTACGGCCGCCCGGAAAGCATCAGATTCTCGTAAAGTTTTTCGCCGAGAGCTTTTTCTATTATGGCAAGACCCATTCCCGATCCCGCCTTCAGCAACCCCGATATAAGATTGCGGTTGGCGTCGACGTAACCTATGACTATCCCCACGAACTTGTCGAAATACTCCCTGCTTCCCGTATCGTAACTTTTCAATTCCTCCGCAATGCTGTCGGCAAGCTGTCGGAACCGGAATTTAAGAAGATCGTATTTGTCGGCAAAATAATTGTAAAAAGTCGCCCTCGGGACCAATGCCCTGGCGCATATCTCCTGAACCGATATCGACCCGAAATCCTTCTCTTCCATCAACTCCCGAAGCGCCGTTCCGAGAGCCGCATAATTTTTTCTGGTGGCTACCGTCTGCTTTCTTTGCGTGGCGTCTTTCATTCCTTTCACCTCTCGGATATGTTTTTTATATCTTAACACAAATCTCCGAAAACGTCAAATTTTTTACATTTGTCAACTTTTGTATAAGTTCACGTCCCTTCCGCGGCGGTATAACTTCTTTGCGTTAAATCTATATTTTAGGTACTTAAGAAAGCAATTACGGTAACCTTTAATCGGATTTTATTTTATTTCCAAAATCCACGTCCTTTCCGTACGGGGGAAGTTTTTCGCTTCACGGCGAAAGCCCCCTTTTGCCCTGCGCCGGAAAGCTCCGACGGGTTTTTCCCGTCCTTTGTTTCAAAAGGAATTTCCGCTTTTCAAGTCGGTTTCAGAACTTGACTTTAGTATGGTATTTATTTATAATAGTAAAGGTTATATTCTAAAATAATTTACGACAACAACTATATTTACGGAGGTTCAGATGAGTAAGAAAATGACCATTGACGGGAATACCGCCGCTGCGCACGTTGCTTATGCGTTCAGCGAAGTAGCGGCAATATATCCCATTACCCCTTCCTCCCCCATGGCGGAAAACTCCGACGAGTGGGCCGCTCAAGGCAGGAAAAATATGTTCGGACAGGAATTGCGTATTGCGGAAATGCAGTCCGAAGCCGGTGCCGCCGGCGCCGTTCACGGTTCTCTGTGCGCAGGCGCTTTGACCACCACCTTTACGGCTTCTCAGGGCTTGCTCCTTATGATCCCGAATATGTATAAAATCGCCGGCGAACTGATGCCCTGCGTATTCCACGTTTCGGCAAGAGCCCTCGCCGCTCACGCCCTCAACATTTTCGGCGACCACGCCGACGTTATGGCTTGCCGTCAGACCGGTTTTGCGATGGTCTGCTCCAACTCCGTTCAGGAAGTTATGGACCTTGCGCTGGTTTCCCACCTCGCCACTCTGAAAGCCAAAGTTCCCTTCCTGCACTTCTTCGACGGTTTCCGTACCAGTCACGAAGTCAGCAAGATCGACGCCATCGATTACGAAGATATGGCTAAACTCGTGGACATGAAGGACGTAAGAGATTTCAAGAACAGAGCCCTCAACCCCGAACATCCCATTCAGAAAGGCACCGCTCAGAACGGAGATATTTATTTCCAGAACAGAGAAGCCTGCAACGTCTATTACGAAAAAGTTCCCGCAATCGTGGAAGACTGCATGAAACAGGTGGAAAGCATCACCGGCAGAAAATACAACCTCTTCGATTACTACGGAGCTCCCGACGCCGACAAGATCATCATAATGATGGGTTCGGGTTGCGAAGCCTGCGAAGAGACGGTCGATTACCTCAACGCCAGAGGAGCCAAGACCGGTCTTATCAAGGTCAGACTTTACCGTCCTTTCGACGTAGCCAAACTCGCCGCCGCCATACCTTCCACGGTTAAGTACATCACCGTCCTCGACCGCACCAAGGAACCCGGCGCTCTCGGCGAACCTCTCTACCTCGACGTATGCGCCGCTCTCCGCAGAAAGGATTACGTCATTCTCGGCGGACGTTACGGAATGGGCAGCAAGGAATTCAATCCCACTATGATAGCTTCGGTTTACGCCAATATGGGCGGTGCCAATAAGGATCACTTCACCGTGGGTATCGTGGACGACGTCAGCAACACCTCCCTCCCCGCAGGCGAATTCGTGAACGCCGCTCCCGAAGGAAGCATCTGCTGCAAGTTCTACGGTCTCGGCAGCGACGGTACCGTCGGCGCCAACAAGAACTCCATCAAAATCATCGGCGACCACACCGACAAATACGCTCAGGGATACTTCCATTACGACTCCAAGAAGTCCGGCGGTATCACCATCAGCCACCTGCGTTTCGGCGACAAGCCCATAAAGAGCAGTTATCTTATCGATCACGCCGACTTCGTGGCTTGCCACTGCCCGAGCTATATTTACCGTTACGATATGCTCAGCGATCTTAAAGAAGGCGGCACCTTCCTCCTTAACAGCATCTGGACCGCAGAAGAAATGGATAAGGAACTCCCCGCTCCCGTCAAGAACGCCATCGCCAAGAAGCACATCAAGTTCTACACCCTCGACGGGAACAAGGTCATCGCCAGCATCGGAGCCACCAAGGGCGTCAACACCGTCATGCAGGCTGCTTTCTTCAAGCTGACCGAAGTTATCCCCTACGCTCAGGCCGAAGAATATATGAAACAGGCTATCAAGAAGACCTACGGCAAGAAGGGCGACGCCGTCGTCAATATGAACTACGCCGCAGTGGACGGAGCCATCGCCAACCTCATCGAAGTGAAATATCCCGAAAGCTGGGCTACCACTACCGAAGGCGCTCCCATGGTCACCGTTAAGGGCGACGACTACTTCAAGAACGTAGTCAATCCCATCCTCTGCCAGAAAGGCGACACCCTGCCCGTAAGCGCGTTCAACGCAGACGGCTCGGTACCCGTGGGCACCACCAAGTACGAAAAACGCGGAACCGCCGTTAAAGTTCCGTCCTGGGACATCACCAAGTGCATACAGTGCAACCGTTGCTCTCTGGTCTGCCCGCATGCGGCTATCCGTCCCGTTTTGAAGAAACCCGATCAGATCGCCGACGCTCCCGCAACCTTCGTGACTGCAGAGATCAAAGCTCCCGCCAAACTCAAGGAATACCGTTTCAGAGTACAGGTCAGCCCGTACGACTGCACCGGATGCGGAAGCTGCGCCAACGTCTGCCCCGCCAAGGAGAAAGCTCTCACTATGATTCCCGTTGCCGAAGCTATCGAAAAGGAAGCCGCCAACTGGGATTACTTCGAAGCTCTCCCCGAAAACGACAAAGTTTACAGCTTCAACAGCGCTAAGGAAACCATGTTTGCCAAACCTCTGTTCGAATTCAGCGGAGCTTGCGCAGGCTGCGGAGAAACTCCTTACGTCAAACTCGTAACTCAACTTTTCGGCGACAGAATGATTATCGCCAACGCCACCGGTTGCTCCTCCATTTACGGCGGAAGCGCACCCACCTGTCCTTACACGGTGAACGACGCCGGACACGGACCGGCTTGGGCTAACTCCCTGTTCGAAGACAACGCCGAATTCGGTTACGGAATGAACCTCGCTTACGTTCAGAGAAGGGCAAAACTCAAAGAAAACGTCCTCGCTCTGAAAGAAAAATTCGCCGACTTCGCCGAAGGCGCGGAAGCCTGCCAGAGCTGGATAGACAATATGGAAGACGCCGAAGGCAGCAAGGAAAGCGCGGCAAAACTTCTTGCCGTAGTGGAAAAATGCGACGGCTGCGGATGCGACGCCGACGAGCTTTGCAAAGCTATCCTCGAAGAAAAAGATTGCCTGGTTAAGAAATCGGTCTGGATTTTCGGCGGTGACGGATGGGCTTACGACATCGGTTACGGCGGCGTGGACCACGTTCTTGCCATGGGCGAAGACGTCAACATCCTCGTCCTCGACACCGAAGTTTACTCCAACACCGGCGGACAGGCCAGCAAATCCACTCCTACCGGTTCTATCGCCAAATTCGCCGCAAGCGGAAAGAAGACCAAGAAGAAAGACCTCGGTATGATGGCTATGAGCTACGGTTACGTTTACGTCGCTCAGATCAACCTCGGCGCCAACCCCGAACAGGCGGTCAAAGCGTTCAAGGAAGCCGAAGCTTATCACGGACCTTCCATCATCATCGCTTACGCTCCCTGTATCAACCACGGTATCAATATGTCCAACTCCATCGCCGAAATGAAGAAGGCGGTCGACAGCGGATACTGGTCGATGTACCGTTACAATCCCACCCTTGCCGATAAGGGAGAAAACCCCTTCACCCTCGACAGCAAGGATCCCGTCAGCGATTACAAGGCTTTCCTCGCAGGCGAAACCAGATACGCTTCTTTGAAGAAACTCTTCCCCGAACAGGCGGAAAAACTCTTCGATATCAACGAAAAAGAAGCCGCAGAACGCAGAGAGAGATACAAGGCAATGGCCAAGAAAGACTGATCTCGGCATTCACCGACAAAAGAAAAGGACCCGAAATTTCGGGTCCTTTTTATTGCCGTTCGTCGATAACGGAAATCCTCCGTTATCGTGTTCTTCAATTATTATTATTCAAGCGGTTCTCCAAAAGAGCGGCGCAATACTTCACTATACGCAGGCAGGGACGGGAAGCGTAATACTCCTCGGTCCTCTCGCTCGGAACCTCCGAATACGTCGCTCCGCATCCTTCCAACAGCTCGGCGCAGTTTATATGAGCAAATTCTTTTACGAACTCGTCCATAATCTCCTTTCCCTTTTCGTAAGCTACGGGTTTTTGCTCGGGGGTAGTCCATTTTTCAATTAAACCCGTTATCATTAACGTTCCGCTCAACGCTCCGCAGATACCTCTCGTCGCGCATATTCCCGCACCGAAACAAGCGCTCACCGCCAACGCCTCCTCCTCGGTAAGTCCGACTTCCGAGGCAAAGGCCCCGACCACCGACTGGGCGCAGCTATAACCTTTATAAAACAATTCTTCGGCTTTTTTGACGCTCATTACGCTTCCTCCGTTGTCTCCCCCCCGAATCCTCCTAATTATATCATAAATTAAAAGGATAAAAATAAATTTTATTAAGAATAATTAAAGCTATTTCCCTTAAACTTAAGGCAACCGGTAAAAAAAAGTGTTGTGTTGTTTGTTCCTTTTGAATAATCCGTCCTGCGGGGCGGATTTATTCTTTGCGAAGAAAAAGTTTTCGGAAAAAAGGATTTTTATGTTCGGGAACGGGTATCCTCACAAAAAAAGTGATATAATCGGATTATGAAACCTAAAAAACTGATAGAAAACGCTCCGCACCCTAAGGGATTCTGGGGCAAACTTATGCTCGACGCAATGAATAAAGGTCATGCGTCTTTATCGGAATGGGGGTTGTCTTTTCTGCCCGAAAAGACCTTTACCGACGCCTGCGACGTGGGAAGCGGCGGCGGCGCCAACGTAAAAAGGCTGACTTCGCTATGCGAAGGTAAAGTTTACGGAATAGACCCGAGCGACCTTGCCTTGAAGAAAAGCTCCAAGCTCTGTCGCAAGGAAATAAAAGCAGGAAAAGTCGAATTCCTGCAAGGAGCGTCGTCCCGTCTGCCTTTTGCCGACGGCTCCCTGTCTTTGGTCACCGCCTTCGAAACTGTTTATTTCTGGAAGGATATTTCCTTGAGCTTTGACCAAATACGCAGAGTCCTTGCCGACGGCGGCGTCTTTTTGATAGTCAACGAACTTTCCGAAACCCAACCCGACAAATACGCCGCACTTAAAAAAATCATCGACATAACGATATATTCTCCCGAAGAACTCTCTTCCCTTCTCAAAAAAGCGGGTTTTTCGGATATTTCAACATATAGCGAAAAAGACTGGATCTGTCTTCTCGCAGTAAAATAAGGAGTAGCCATGATATTTTATTTTTCCGCAACGGGTAATTGTCTGGACGTGGCAAAACGCCTTGCCGACGCCCTCGACGAAAAACTTTACGACGTCGCCGTCTCGAACAAAAACGGCGAATATTCCTTTGAAAAAGCCCCCGAGGAAGGCGTGGGACTGGTTATTCCCGTTTACTACGGAGGTATTCCTCTGCCCGTGAGCGAATTCCTACGTAAATTTTCCTGCGGCACCGACCTTCCTTATGTCTACGCCGTTTTCACTTACGGCGGCAGCATAGGCGGAGCAGACTACCGTCTGAAAAAGCTCCTCGATAAAGTCAATATCCCTTTGCACGCAGTTTACGGCGTCAAATGCCCCGACAATTTTCTTCCGCTTTTCAATCCCGAGGACGAGGAAACCTGCAAAAAAATCCTCTCGTCGGCTCATTCCGAAACGGAAAAAATCGCAGAAAAAATCCTTTCAAGGCAGCATACCTCGCTTCTTTCTTCGGTAGCGGGACGGATATATTCGTTTTTTTCCTATCCGTTTTATCTCAGAGGGCGTAAAACTTCGCCTTTCTACGTTACCGACGCCTGCTTAAATTGCGGTCTTTGCCAGAAAATCTGTCCCGAAAACGCCCTTTCTCTCGCTTCGGGAAAACCTCGGTGGACCAAAGACAAGTGCGCTCTCTGCCTCGGTTGCATAAATCGCTGTCCGGTAAAGGCTATCCAGTACGGAAAGGTCACCGAAAAACGTCGCCGTTACGTCAATCCCGTGCTTACCGGAGGACCTACTAAAGACTGAATATTACCTTCTTAACCTTTCTTGACCGAAGGTATTTTTTACTTACGCTTGACATCGGAGCGTTATTATAGTACTATTTTTTTGATTTTATTGTATATTCAAGCTATACGTTTACGGAGGTAAAATGAGATACAAGACCAGAGGCACCTGCTCGTCCTACATCGATTTCGAAATAAGCGACGGTGTGCTTACAGACGTAAAATTCGGCGGAGGTTGCAGCGGAAATACCCAGGGTATCGCTTCCCTGGTCAAAGGTATGAAAGTGGACGACGTTATCGCAAAACTCAAAGGCATCCGTTGCGGTTACCGCGCGACGAGTTGTCCCGACCAGTTGGCTAAAGCCCTCGAAGAAGCTAAGAATTTCTGAAAATGCAAGTTCTGAACGCAGGCAGTCGTTACTTCAACCGCTATTTATTGGTTTTATCCGACGGATACTGCCTTATCGATACCGGCTATAAGTGGGAATATCCGAAATTCTGCGAAAAACTTCAAAAGCTCGGAGTGCGTAAGGAAGAAATAAAATACGTCGTTCTCACCCACGCTCATTCCGATCACGTCGGTTTCCTGAAGGAAATGCTGGCGGATATCTCCCCGAAAGTTATTTTCCACCCCGCACAAAAAGCCCGTCTGGAGGCGGGGAAAAACAACATCGACGTTTACGTCAGTAATTTTCCCTCCCTCATCGGAAGTTGGGGCAGTATAATGTTCGTGGACAAAACTCAGTGTTTTCCCGCCATAAAAACCGAGTCTTTCATTCCCTACGAACAAAATCCTCTTACCGAATACGGGATAGAGTTTATTCCGCTTGCGGGACACACCGACGCAGACCTTGCGATAAAGGTGGGAAGCATGCTTTTCTGCGGCGATATCTGTATGAACGCTTTTCCCGCTTCGGCTCATTTTCCGCTGTGGCTGGAAAACAAATACGTCCTCCTCGAAAACTGGGAAAAAATCCTCTCCCTTCCCGACGTAGCCACCGTTTACCCTTCCCACGGCAAGCCTTTCGACGTGAAGGAATTGCGGAAAGATATAGAAGTATGGCGTACGAAAGGCGTTTTCAAACTCTTCAAAAAGAAAAAAAATCAAATCTGAAGCAAAGAAAAAAGCGGTCCCGAGACCGCCTTTTTTATTGTTTTTTGCCGTAGCCGTCAAAGATGAAAATACCTTTTCAGTTCCCCGAGGATATGTTTTCTGCCGATGATCAAAGTCGTTAAAAAAACCGCTCCCGAAAAAGCCGAAACGGCTATACTCGGCCATTTTACACTCAAATTGAGGATAAAAGCGGCGCATACGGGGATTATACCGAGTATCGCCACCACCGCTATGCTCATCATTATCGGTCTTGCCTGTCGGCGGTTTACGGCGATATAGGCGAAAAGCAGTACTTCGCTGCAAAAATATACCACCGGCAACCAGGTTATGAATATGAAATGGTTGCCGCCCACCGTCAGCCGCACGGCTATAAACAGCAACGTCAAAGCTATGGCCTGTCCGAAAATCCTCGCCGCAAAATGCCCTTGCGCTATAATGGTAAAACGGATACAGTACCAGCCGTAAACCAGACTTACGAGGACTATTATGCTCCATAGGAATTTCTCGTTACGGGCTAAATTTACCGCCAGACAGGCTATGGTTATGACGGAAGCTATAAAAAAATAAATCTTGCCGAACCAGTCGAGCTGAAAGCGTTTGATTTTTCCTTCGGGAAAAGCCCTCTTCTCGTTTTCGGGATTTCCTTCGAGTTTTCCGTGACAGAGGGGACAAACGTCGGTTTTGCAGTTTACCGTGACTTTACACTCTTTACAGTACATCGTTTTCCTCCCTGAAGTTGGAGACGACTTTCACCTCTCCGCATTCCTCGCTAAGCATACGGCAAAAGTTCTTTTCGATATCCGTCCCTATAAGTTTCCTCGTAAAAGACAACGTCGTCACCCCGTTATAGCTTATAACGCCCAGGTTTATCGGCGTGCGTTCGTTACAGTTCAGATTGAAGAAGAAATTCCTTATCCGCTTCCCGTCCTCGAGTTTCACGTTGCCGAGGTTGGAAATTATCATCGTCTGCTTGGATTTTGGAGAAATTTCCCTGCCTATCCTGGATATGAATCCTTTCAAGAATAACGGCATATATCGCAATAAAGGCAGTTTATCCATAAGCGAGGAAAAGCTGAGTTTTATCTGCAATTCCTCTTCGGTAAGCTGAGACGCCAGTTTCTCTTTCAATACCACTATAAAATCATCGAAAGTGCGTTCGGTCTCCTTGGGAACGGGGCATTTTGCAAAATTGGTGAAATTGAACATCGTCCCCGAAGGGAATTTCTTACGGAGATTGACGGGAATGAACGCCACAAAGTCCTCTTTCACGTCTTTTACGTCGGTGCATAAAGCCACCGAATACATCGCCAGCGCCGCAATATAAACGGTTACCGAGCAATCGTGTTTTCTCGCCGCCTCCAACAGTTTATCGGTGGAAACTTCGGCTTGAATCAGCCCGAACCCCTCGTAATGGAACTGTTTCCCGTTCGGGCGGTAAGCGCTCCCCGCCGCCATTTTGCTTATTCCTTTACCGAGTTCGATTTTCTTGTAATATTTCTTGAAAGCGTCCTCGGTCTCTTCCTCTCGCTGCTTTTTGGAAATGGTCATCACGTTTTCCCGAGGGAAGGGATCGTTTGCGGCTTTGAAGTAATAGTACAGGACGCTTTTGAAAAATTCCAACGCCCCCGTGCCGTCGCACAGTCCGTGGAAAAAATCTATAAAAATTTTGTTTTCGTAATACGTCGTGCGGAAAAGATAATACCTGTTATGACGGAAATTAAGTATTTTCAATAAAACCCCGTCGTCTTCCTCCACTAATGGCGCACGGTTGTTTTCGTCCAGATAATGACGGAAAAGACCTCTTTTCAATTCCACTTTGAAATAGGGAAACCGCTCCAAAGCGGAGTTGACGGCTATTCTCAAATAAGACGGATCGACTTTTTCCTTCAGCTCGACGCCTATCCGGTAAAGACTCTGCGTGCGCAGAGTTATCACCATGGGATAGATCATTCCCGAATTGTCCAGACGGTACCACTTGGCTTTAGGTTTATTTGCCATTGCCGTTCCTTATGCGTTCGTCTATGGCTTCGGCGGCTCTCTTGCCCGCACCCATAGCCAGTATCACCGTAGCCGCTCCGCTCACGGCGTCGCCGCCCGCATAAACTCTGTCTTTACTGGTAAGTCCCGCTTCGTCCACGATGATACCGCCCCACTTCTGAACTTCCAGTCCCGGGGTGGAATTCTTGATAAGCGGATTGGGAGACGTCCCTATACTCATTATGACGGTGTCCACGTCTATGACGAAATCGCTGTCGGGAACGGTTATCGGACGACGACGACCGCTTGCGTCGGGCTCGCCGAGGGTCATTTGGTTGCAACGTATTCCCTTGACGAAATAGTTTTCGTCGCCGAGAATTTCCACCGGATTGGTGAGAAGACGGAATATTATCCCCTCTTCTTTAGCGTGTTCCACCTCTTCTTTACGGGCGGGAAGTTCCTCTTCCGATCTGCGGTAAACGATATAAACCTCCTCCGCTCCCAGCCGTAAAGCGCAACGAGCGGCGTCCATAGCCACGTTTCCTCCGCCCACGACTGCAACCTTTTTCCCTCGCCTTACCGGCGTGTCGTACTCGTCCAGGTACGCTTTCATCAGATTGATCCTCGTCAGAAATTCGTTCGCCGAAAATACCCCGTTGAGGTTTTCTCCGGGGATCTTCATAAATTTCGGCAAGCCCGCTCCGCTTCCGATAAATACCGCCTCGTAATCGGCGAGTATCTCGTCCACGGTAAGCGTTTTGCCTATGACGGTATTCGTCCTTATTTCCACTCCTAAACTCGAAAGGTTCTCTATCTCCTGCCTTACTATGGCTTTCGGGAGCCTGAACTCCGGTATTCCGTAAACCATCACTCCCCCGGGCGTATGTAAAGCTTCGAACACGGTAACTTCGTAACCTTTTTTTGCAAGCGCCCCGGCACAGGTAAGAGAAGCCGGCCCCGAACCTATAACGGCTACCTTATGACCGTTGGAGGCGGATTTTGTCGGTTTTTCGTTAAGGGCGAGGTGCCTGTCGGCAACATACCTTTCCAACCTTCCTATCGCGACAGGTTCGCCTTTTATCCCTCGCACGCATTTGGCTTCGCACTGCGTTTCCTGGGGGCATACTCTGCCGCATACCGCCGGAAGCGAACTCGTGCGCGCGATTATTTCGTACGCTCCCTCGAAATCCCTTTCGACGATCTTTTTTATAAACGACGGTATGTCTATCTGAACGGGACAACCGCCTACGCAGGGCTTATGACGGCAGTTCAGACATCTCTTGGCTTCGGCGACCGCCGTCTCTTCGTCGTAGCCCGTTTCTACCGGCAAGAAGTCTTTTGCTCTTTCCGCTGCGTCCCTCGTGGGCATCGGGTGCTTTTTCATAACGTCTGACATTATTTCACCTCCTGACGGAAAAGATTGCAGACCTTTTCCCGATGTCCTGTTTCGTCGGAACGGAATTTTGCCGAACTCTTTATCGCCTCGTCGAAATCCACTTTATGTCCGTCGAACTCGGGTCCGTCCACACAGGCGAATTTGGTTTCGCCGCCCACGGTGATGCGGCAACCGCCGCACATTCCCGTGCCGTCCACCATGACGGGATTCATGCTTACCACGGTCTTGATACCGTATTTTTCGGTAAGACGGCTGACGAATTTCATCATTACAAGCGGACCTATGGCTATCACTTCGTCGTAGTTTTCTCCGCTTTTTATCAGTTTTTCCAAGGCGTCGGTCACCAGTCCCTTCTCTCCGTAACTCCCGTCGTCGGTCATGATGACGTATTTTGCCGAACAGGAGGAAAATTCCTTTTCCAAAATGACCAGATCCTTGTTCCTGAACCCCACTACCGAATGAACTTCCGTTCCGTTTTCGGCGAGTTTCTTGGCGACGGGATAAGCTATGGCGCACCCTACGCCGCCGCCCACTACCGCTACCTTTTTCAGCCCGTCCAGCTGCGACGGACGACCCAGGGGTCCTACGAAATCTTCTATGGATTCGCCTTCTTTTTTATGATTGAGTTTTTCTGTGGTTCCGCCCACTATCTGAAAAATAACGGTGACCGTACCCTTTTCTCTGTCGTAATCGGCTACGGTAAGGGGGATCCTCTCCCCTTTTTCGTCCACTCTCAATATGACGAACTGCCCGGGCAGGGCTTTCGCCGCCACGAGCGGAGCTTCTATTTCCAACCTGGTGACGGTGGGATTGAGTTCCTCTCTTTTCAATATCTTAAACATATTTCTCTCCGAGTCGTCCCTTTGTTATTGACGGGATAATTTCTTTTGTAAGGTTTTATAAAAGCTGTCGTTTCCGTTCCTGATAAATCTGATTTTCTTTTCGCCCGTTTTCAGGGTAACCGCTTGACGTGCGGCAATTTCCGCCACGGTTTTTCCGTCTAAACTCAATACGGAATTCCCTTCCACCGTCAGGGTTATGACGTCTTTAGCGCCCACCACCAAGGGTCTGGATAACATGGAATGAGCGCAGATAGGCGTAACCACGAGATTTTCCGCGGTAGGCACCATCAACGGACCGCCCGCCGACAAATTGTATGCGGTGGAGCCCGTGGGAGTAGCCACTATGATCCCGTCGGCTCTTATCCTGGTGACTTCCTGCCCGTTTATCCCCACGCTTACGTTGAGAATATGCGGCTTGTCTCCCCTGTAAAGCACCGCCTCGTTTATCCCGCAATACGTCTTTCCGCCGAAATCGGCTTGAAGAGTTATCCTCTCTTCTATCAGATATTTCCCGTCGACAAAATCCCGCAATACGGAAACGGTATCTTCGGGTTCTGCCGTTGCAAGGTACCCGACATGCCCCAAATTGATACCCAAAACGGGTATATCTTTCCCCGAAAGCAATCCCAAAGCGTTCAGAATGGTTCCGTCTCCGCCGAACACCAACGCAACGTCGGCAGGGAAGTCGTCTTCCGCTTCGGGGAGAAGTCCTAAGGCGGAGAGTTTACCTCCCGCCCTGCATTCCGCTCCCGATGCGGTCAGAAATTCGTACGCTTCTTTTACCAACGTACGGCAACGGCTGTTTTCGGGATTGCCGAGAAAGAGAAATTTTTTCATATTATATCAGTTACATCTGTAGACCCAACCGAATTCATCGGGCAGTCTGCCGTTCTGAATACCGGTTATGGTATCGTATGCGTAACGGGAGATCGGACCCATTTCGTTATTGTTGACGATAAGGTCTTCGCCCTTATAATGCAATACGCCCACGGGAGAAATGACCGCCGCAGTACCCGTGCCGAAACTTTCGTTCAGGCGACCTTCCTTCTGCGCCTTGACCACTTCGTCCACCGAAATACGTCTTTCTTCCACCTTGTATCCGGCTTTCTGTAAAACTTCTATGGTGCTTCTGCGGGTAATGCCGTGGAGAATACTTCCCACCAGCGCAGGAGTAATAACCACTCCGTCGATAACGAAAAAGATATTCATTGCGCCCACTTCTTCGATATACTTTCTGTCCTTGCCGTCCAGCCACAATACCTGGTCGTAGCCTTTTTTGTTGGCGAGTTCCCCTGCCAGAAGGCTGGCTGCGTAGTTACCCATACATTTGCACTCTCCCGTGCCTCCGAGAGGAGCTCTGACGTATTCTTCCTCGATCATTATTTTCGTGGGAGCCAGACCGTGAGCGTAATAGCTTCCCACCGGGGAAAGGATAACGTAGAAAATGTAATTGTGAGCGGCGTGCACGCCCAGCGCTTTGTCGTTGGCTATCATCGTGGGACGGATATAAAGAGCGGTCCCCGGGTCGGTAGGTATCCAGTCGCTGTCGATAAGGACGAGTTCTTTTATACATTCCACCATTTTCTCCCCGTCGAAGGTGGGCATGGAAAGTCTTTCGGCGGATTTGTTCATTCTGCGCATATTGTCATAGGGACGGAACATCGTTATTTTGCCGTCGGCGTCCTTATACGCCTTCAGTCCTTCGAAGATCCCCTGCCCGTAATGCAATACGTTGGTGCAGGGATCCATACTAAAATCGGCGTAAGGAACAATTTCCGGTTCGTTCCATTTCCCGTCGGAATAGGTCATAACCAGCATATGGTCGGTAAAATACTTGCCGAAACCTAAATTCTTGTAGTCGGGTTTCTGTTTTTTCTGTTTCGTAAGCGTTATTTTCATTTTTTACCTCCGTTAAATAACGAATTAGTGTATTTTATAAACTTTGTCTCGCCGAAGGATATTTCGGCTTTCCCTGCGGTAAGAGCGGATATGAGCCCGACGGCTTTTTCTTCCTCTCCCGCAGGCACCGCAAAATATATCTTTGCTCCCGAAGAAAAATCCGTTCCCGTGACCGTCCCCAAGGCGTTGAGCTTGTCGACGGTCGGGCGGTAAAGGGCGTACTCCACTTCCACCGACCCCGTTCGGCTTTCCTTGTAAAGAGCTTTTTCGGCCTTGTCGGCAACTAACGAGGCGCTTTCGGCGTAACTTGCCGTAAGTCCGCTCGCCCCCAGCTTGATGCCGCCGAAATACCTCGTCACCACGCACGCCACGTCGGTCAGCCCTTTACGTTTCAGCGTTTGCAGAATAGGTTGACCCGCCGTACCCTGCGGTTCTCCGTCGTCGGAAAATTTCTGTTCCCCGTTGCGGGTCGTCACGGCGTAGCAGTTGTGTGTGGCGTCGGAAAACTCCTTCGCCGTACGTTTTACGAACTCCGTTCCCTCCTCAAAAGAGGTTATCCCTTTCAACCTGGCGATAAAAACGGATTTCTTTATCTCGTAACGGATCTCTTCCGTTCCTTCGACGGTAAGGTATTCCATTACAGGACCTTGACCCTGATATGCACCTTTTTGCCTTTGTGAAGGATAAATCCGTTATTGAACTGACTGTCGGTGAGTTCGGCTCCGTAACCCGTCACCACGTCGTCGTTAATCTTTACGCCGCCGCCGTCGATAAGACGCTTGGCTTCGCCTTTACTTTTGGCCACGTTGAGTTGACAAAGTACGTCCACCACGTTGCGGCTTTCCAGCGTAACTTCCATCGTGGGCATCGCCTCTTCGTCTCCCGAAAAAGCGCCCTTCGCCTGCGCCGCCGCTTTGGCGGCTTCCTCTTCGCCGTGAACTATCTTGGTTACTTCGTAGGCGAGACGCTCTTTGGCTTTGTTCATTCTTTCGTCCATATGGGCGGTAAGCTCGTTTATCTCCGCCATATCCATAAAGGTCAGGAAACGCATACATTTATTGACGTCGGCGTCGTCCACGTTGCGGAAATATTGATAAAATTCGTAAGGAGTGGTTTTCTGCGGATCCAACCATACCGCTCCTTTCTGGGTCTTGCCCATCTTCTTGCCTTCGGAAGTGGTCAAAAGTTCGAACGTCATCGCAAACGCCGCTTTCCCTTCCTTTCTCCTTATGAGGTCGGCGCCGGCAAGAATGTTCGACCACTGGTCGTCGCCGCCGCACTGTAATAGACACCCGTATTTTTGGCACAGCACCAGAAAATCGTAACTTTGCATCAGCATATAGTTGAATTCCAGGAAACTTAATCCCTTTTCCATGCGTTGTTTGAAACACTCCGCCGTCAACATACGGTTTACCGAGAAATGCACTCCTATGTCTCTTATGAAATCCACGTAATTGAGATCGAGGAGCCAGTCGGCGTTATTGACCATGATTGCGGCGTTGTCGCCTTCGAAGCTGAAGAACCTTTCCATCTGTTTTTTGAAACAGGCGCAGTTATGGGCGATGGTTTCCTTGGTCATCATTCCCCTCATATCCGTCCTGCCCGAAGGATCGCCTATCATGGCGGTGCCGCCGCCTATCAGGACTATGGGCTTGTGTCCGGCTTTCTGCATGTGGCTCATCGCCATCAGAGCGAGAAAATGACCTACGTGCAAACTGTCGGCGGTGGGATCGAACCCGATATAAAAAGGTACCGATTGTTTCCCGAGAAGTTCGTACAATTCGTCTTCGTATACAGTCTGCTTTATAAACCCTCTTTCCCTGAGGATATCCATTATGTTAGGCATTTTTTCCTCCGTCGTAAAATATATTAACTAATATTATATTGTTAAAATCGTATTTTTGCAACTATAATAACCGAAGTCGGGTATTTTAATAAAGCCGTCGAAAAAAGTCGGAAGATGCCTCCGTTCCGAAACAAGGTAAATTCTCTTGCGGAAATATCGCTTGTTATGCTACTATAGCAATATGAAAAAATATTACAGTCCTTTCAAAGAGTATTCCAAGCACAAATCGTTTCACCCCTTCTACCGTTGTCTGAGGGGGTTGGTAAGGTTGTTTTTCCCGAAGAACGAATTTATATGGAAGACCGAAAAACCCGCCGAAAACGAGCCGGTATTCTTCGTCTGCAACCATACCAAAATTTACGCTCCGGTATATTTCCTTTTGCAAAAGAAAACCGTCCGCCCGTGGGCGAATTACTATTTTTGCTTTTACAAGGAATGTTGGCAGCATATGAAAAACAACGTCCTCAGCGGAAAACGGAAAAAACTCAAGCCTTTGGGCTTCCTGCTTACTCCGCTCATAGTCAAGACTTTCCGAGCGTTGGAGCCCATTCCCGTATACCACAAGTCCTCTAAGGTAATGGAAACCTTCGAAAAGAGTATCTTCACGATGGAAGAAGGCGTCCCGCAGGTGGTTTTCCCCGAACGCACCGAAAATCAGGTCAACCGTTACGTTTACGAATTCAACGCGGGCTTCCCGCTTGTCGCCGAGATGTATTACAAGCAAACGGGCAAAAAGCTTAAATTCTACCCCGTTTATTGCGCCGAAAAGCTCCGTACTTTCGCCGTGGGCGACCCTATAGAATACGATCCCGACGTCCCTATGAAACTGCAACGCAAACAGATATGCGTTTATCTCCAGGACAAAATAAAGGAACTCGGCGACAGCCTGCCCGAACACGAACCCGTACTTTACGGTTAAATCCGTCTTTACGAACAAGAAAACCTCCCTTGTCGGGGAGGTTTTTTTATTTTTATTGACGGGAACTATTGTTCGCTAACGGTTTTTTCCTGTCTTTTTTCATGGGCCTGACGGCGTTCAGAATGGCGATAAAACTTACACCTACGTCGGCAAATACCGCCAAAAACATATTCGCTATCCCGGCAAGACTCAAAGCCATCACCGCAACCTTTATCGCTATGGAAAAAATAATGTTTTCCCTCGCTATACGCATGGTCCTGCGGCTGATCTTTATCCCGTCGGCAACGAGGGACGGGTCGTTTTTCATCAGAACGGCGTCGGCGCTTTCCACTGCGGCGTCGCTCCCGTTGTCTCCCATCGCTATCCCGACGTCGGCGGAAGCTATGCTCGGAGCGTCGTTTATTCCGTCCCCAACGAACGCCGCCTTTACTCCGCCTTTTTTCAATTCATCGAAATATACGGCTTTATCCGCAGGAAGAAGTTCTCCGTGATATTCGCAAAAGCCGAGCTCCTTTGCCACTCTTTCACATTCCTTTTCGGCGTCTCCGCTCAGTATTACCGTCCGATTTATACCGACTGCAGCGAGTTTTTCGGACACGGTTTCCGCCTCTTTGCGGATGGCGTCACGCAAAACTATATTCCCTATATACCGTCCGTTTTCGGCAAAATAAACCACGCTTCCGCCTTCGCTCCTTACGGTTTCCACGCCGCAGGAAGCGAGAAAAGCGGCGTTCCCGGCTAAATAAGTTTGATCTCCGTAACGGGCTATCACTCCTTTACCCCCTTTTTCTTCGAAAAAGTCGGGGCGTGCACCGTTATAATTTTCTCCCACTATGGCTTTTGCAAGAGGATGATTGCTGTCGCATTCCGCCAGACGGGCCTTTTGCAGAAATTCCTCTTCGCCGATTTGATGAGGTTGGATTTTTTCCACGACAAAACGCCCCTCGGTCAACGTGCCGGTTTTATCGAAAGCCACCGCCTGTATTTTACTCAATTCCTCCACATAGTGACTTCCTTTGATGAGGATACCTTTTCCCGAAGCTATGCCTATCCCCCTGAAAAACGCCAACGGTACGCTTATTACCAGAGCGCAGGGACAACTTATTACCAAAAAATTGAGCGCGACGTAGATCCATCTGGAGTAATCTCCCGTTATCAGGGAGGGTATAAGTGCGATAAGAACTGCCGCCGCCACGACGACGGGAGTATAGATACGGGCGAATTTGGTTATGAATTTTTCCGCAACGGCTTTTTTGGCTTTGCCGCTCTCCACCATTTCCAGTATCCTTGCCACCGTTCCGTCCCGATATTCTCTTTCGCAAACAGCCGTCAAAGCACCGTCGAGAACGATACTTCCGCTCAAAACGGCGTCCCCTGCCGCTACGTTGACGGGAGCCGACTCCCCCGTAAGAGCCGATACGTCCAGTGCGCTTTCCCCGTCGCAGATCACGCAGTCCACAGGCACTCTTTCGCCGGGTTTGATCAAAAGTTTTTCCCCTCTCGCCACGCTTTCCGGGTCGGTTTCAATATATTCGCCGTTGCGTTCTACCCTTGCGTACGGGGACCTCATTTCCGCAATACGGGTTATCGAACTACGACTTTTATCTACGGCGTACTCTTCGAACATCTCCCCTACCGTCTTAAGGAGCAAGACCGCTATCCCCTCGACATACTCCCCTAAAACGAAGGCTCCGACTGCGGCGATCAACATAAGCAGATTCTCGTCAAATTTGAATTTGAAAAGAGTTTTGCAACATTCCCAAAACGGCTCGTAACCTATCACTATCAACGCCGCTATGAAAACTATCAGTTCGCCGACCTCGCTTAACGGTGCAGCCAACCCTACTATCAGTAGAATTACCGTCAGAACGATTTTAATCAAGGGTAAATATTTCTCTAACTTCGCCATAAGCGTCCTCTCAACAATTAAATATTTGTTTAACTGTTTCAATAATACATTATATTAAGGACGTTGTCAAGATTTTACCGCAAAAAATTTTTTCAGATAAAAAAACTTTCCCCGTTCGGCAAACGGTGAATTGTCAAACCAAGTGCAACACTTTTTGTAATTCTTGTTCAAATAAATCTGCCGGTGTTTTGTAACCAAGCACTTTCTTAGGTCTGGCGTTAAT
>CASDZI010000015.1 GCA_949285605.1 uncultured Christensenella sp. | reverse complement strand
TTTTCTGCGTGACGGGCGTTGCAGTCACATACGACTTAGTATGCTCCTTTACGTCCGCACTTGAAAAGAGCAAAATCTGCCGCCTTCTTTTCTCTTTGCCTTTCAGTAATAGGATATATAATCTAAAAATCATTTTATTTTGTCATACCTTGCTCCTTTGTTTCCGCACTTGAAAAGAGCAAAATCTGCCGCCTTCTTTTCGCTTTGTTTCTTGGTAATAGGATATATAATTTAGAGTTTATTTTTTTAGGTTATTCCTTGCAGGTAGGCGGAATGCTTGCCAGACGCGTCGCAGGCAAAGGCGTAGTAGTATTATGAGAAATAAGATTCGCTATGAAAGGGGAATTGCGAGGTCAACAGACAGATGCGGATTTTGCGGAAATACGATTAAAAAAGAATAAAATAACGCAGAGAAAGGCAACTTTAAGATGGTTTTGCAATTAATACGCGCAATCGCAGATATTACATTTATGTATTTCGAGAAGCTTCGAGAGCCGTGAATAAAAGACAGCATCGTCAATGATCAATATAAACCATGCGTTCAAAAACGCCATATTTTTTGCGGAAAAACGAGAAAGGATTAACGGGAGGGAGATACAGATTGCAGGGTTTTCAGATCTTATAGCGGATACGCAAAAAAAACGGCAACTAAATTCAAATACATATATTAGAAAAAGTTATAGGTAATTTATAATTGAATGCCATAGAAAATAATGTTCTATTATTGTAATCAATTGCGAATTTATGTATAATAAAATCACACTTATCATTATCTAAAGGCAAAATATGGTACAGCTTGAACGAAAACGAGAAGTGTGCCATATTCAATGCGAGGGAAAAGCGCAACAGTTGGCTTACAACTCAGAACGAAATTTAACCGTTTTATGCTCATAACTACTTTCTATAATGAACAGGTGATGTATCCGAGTAAACGGAAATCTCGATAGGGAACTGCGACGCTTATGCTAAAGTTACGAAAAATCGTTTTTATGCCGAAAACCAAAATAAAAAATAATTGTTGTTTTACTACCCTTGCAGATATTCATACGCTGTAAGGGAATGTGCCGTTTGCCGATAAAAATCTGAAAAAGAAAATATTATCAATTTACGCTTTTGGATAATACACAAGGAGATATGATGGAAGAATATATTTTCATAAGTTACAGCACCAAGAACAGAGAATTTGCTTTTGACTTCAAGAAATTACTGGAACAGCAAAACTATAATGTTTGGATAGCGCCTAACGATATACCTGTAGGAGAAAGATACGCTAATATTATTGAAAAAAGTATCAGGAACTGTAAGTGCCTGCTGCTCATTATGACAGAAGCTATTTGCTATTCGCCTTGGATTAACAAGGAAATAGAGCGTGCCATCAATTACCAAAAGCCTGTTTTTGGAGTTCTGTTGGAACAGTTTGAGTTAAATGACGAGTTTAAGTTTTTGTTGTCCAATACGCAAGTATCGCAATGTGTCAAGAGTGTAGATATAAACGATAATGCCACTGCCGATATTTTAAGGGATATAGCTAAGCTCTTTGCCGGTGAAAGATATGACGGACGTCCACTCAAAATCAATAAGTTTAGTAATATTGAGCAAGAGAAAACTATGAGTAAGGCACAGTTGATAGATATTGCGAGACAAATGGTAGAAGCTTTTTGTAGCGGTATAAAGGAAACTATTGATATTTTGAGCAATCTTCATTTTGCCGATGTTAATCAATATGTGTATCTTACCTATGACGGTTTGTCTGTCGATACAAAGAAAACAGTTGCCGATAACCTGATTGGCGCATACGGCAGAGTACAGCTTGACGGCAACATAAGCGGCAGGCGGGAGTATGCCATAAAAGGGCAACTGATATTTTATCTGACAAGGTTGTGCCGTAGTTTGATCGATAACGCCATTATCGAAAAATTAAAAGAATTTTATTATAAAGAACCCGATGTATGGCAAAGACAATCGTTAGCTTACGGCTTGGCTTCATTAGGCGAATATACCGTGCCTTATGAATTTGCCAAAAGGATATTTCACGGCTATGACGAAGATGTTGTCAACCGCTCCTGGACGTTAATATTTTTTAACGATGTAGTCGGCAAAGATCCATATCTATATTTGGACGACGGCACGGCTCCGTGGGATAATTGTCGCAGAGCAAGGATCAACAGGCTTAAAAAATCGCAAGGCAAAATGGCTTATCGCTCGTTAGACCTGAGTATATTGTACACTTTTTATGAGAGTAGAAAGTGGCAAAACATTGACAGGCTTGATTATGAAACTATTAAAAAGTGCAATATTTGGTGCAAAGATATGCCCAAAGAAGTAATAGCTTACAATAAAGATGTTTATCGCCGGTTACTTAAGAAATTGAAACAATCAAGTAAAAGCCATAAGTGATCCGATGCGTTACGGCACGGTCCGATATCGGCAGCTTTGAAGCAGGGAATATTAATATCGAATTTCGTAGATTTATTTCCGAGAAAGCATAGGAGCTTTTGATTAAACACCCGCAGGATAAGGAATTCGGATACAATGCTTTCGCATTTATGTTTAGAAGAGCCGGTATAAGAATTTTTGTCGAGTCGACAGATGAGGATCTTTGAAGAATAAATAGTTTTACCTTAAACGAGATAAAAAACCTTATTATATTAGAAATATAATTATTTTGTGCTATAAAACTCTCAATTTATAAATAAAGCACTCCTAAAATATTATAATTGCAGAATAGCTTGGTATGTGATATAATTGTCTTCCGTATAGTAGTTTTGTCGATGATTTAAGGAGTATAAAATGAAAAAGATAGAGGGGAACAATACTTTGGACAAAAACAAGAGACAATTTGTGGATTGGAAAAAAACCAGTAAAAATCTGGCTTTATTGCGGCAGTATAACGAAAACTTAAGAAAATACGTTTGTTTTCAGCTTAAGGGCAAAATTGAAAATTGTTCTCGGCGCGATTGTGAAAATTGCAGATTCGAAATGGACGAAAGGATCAGCCAAAAGGAACTTGCACAAGTTTTCGGAGTTTCGGACAGCGTTATCGTTAATTGGGAAAGCGGCAGAACGAATCCCGATATCGACGATCTGCTCTTTTATTGCCAAATCTGTAAAATGAATATCTTTGATATTCTTATTCTCGAAGAAAGATAATTCTATATCAATAGTTAAAGTATTATAATATATATTATTGCGGTAACGGAGCTGTAATTTTTACAATTTTCATGTATTTTTGATATAAAAATTGCATAAAAATTAAAATTATTTGTACAAACAAGCGAAAAATAAGCTTGTTTGTTTTTTTTGTAATTTTTATAATAGAAGCATAGATAAAGCAAAAGAGGGAGGGAGGTAAAAGATGTAAGAATATTTCTTATCGCAAGCCGTATAACAACCAAAAAAATCTAAAAAAAGGAGAATTATGCTATGAGTCTTCAAGAACTTGATTACAATGTCGATATAGTTATGTGTATCGACGCAACGGGGAGTATGTCTCCCATTATTGACGAAGTAAAAAACAATGCGACTCGTCTTAGGGAAAAATTCCTGGATGAGATGAAAAAAGCGAACAAGAGGGTGGAAAACCTTCGTATTAAAATTATTGCCTTCCGTGATTTCGGATGCGATGCGGAACCTTTTACGGAATCTAAGTTTTTCAAACTGGACGAAGAAAAAACCGAATTTATCGATTTCGTAAACAATATTACGGCAACCGGTGGCGGAGACGAGGCGGAAAACTCGCTCGAAGCTTTGGCGGCGGCTTTAAAGTCCGATTGGACTAAAAGCGGAACGGTCAGACGTCATGTAACGCTTATGTACACCGACGCACCCGCTTTGGCATTGCAGGATAGGAAAGACTCCGAAAAATATCCGGAAGATATGCCTATGGACCTTGCCGAACTACGAGAGTGGTGGGACGGACAGAATATGGAAAATCGCGCTAAACGCCTTATCGTTTTTGCGCCGAACGTCTGGCCTTGGAATGAGCTGGAAGACTGGGAACAGACTTTCCCGTATTACTCTCAAGCCGGTGCCGGTTGTGGGGAAAACGATATGGAAACGTGTATAAGGATTCTCGTCAATTCCATTTAACTCCGGTTTGTCAAGGAAAGGGGGAAGGAGCGGTATGCCTGAATAAGGCATGCCGCTTCAAACAACAGACACAGGAGAACGTAATGCAAAAAATAAAGAAGAATATCAATTATAAGAAAGTCTCCTCTTGGAGCATATACAGGCAAAAGACCTTGCAACGCAATTTCAGGATCATCTATTTGGGAGAGGACGTGTTTCCTTACTCCGGTGACGGCATTTTGCTGGTAGCGGACGGCCTGGGCGGAAGAGGCGGCTATCGTCATAACAGCAAGGTCGTAGAAGAAGTATTGGCCGGAACTGCCGATCAGGATTTGCAAAAAGAAGAATTTTGCAGAAAAGCGTTTGCCGATGTGTTTGAAAATTACGACAAAATTTCCGAAACGGATGATACGAAATATTATTTTAAGAAGTGTTTTGGGGAATTGTTCAAAATGCGGGACTACTATAAGAATTTCGAAGAAACCGTCAGAACAAGCGGATATTTCGCCTCGAGAATTGTTGCGGCAACGGTTTTATACGAATTGAAGTACGGGCAGCGCCCGGCGTCGGAACTTTTCTTTAATTCCGACGAGCCTGCGGCGGCAGCCCAAGATTATGCGGCGTACCTTGTCAAAACCATAAAGGACAAACTCGGCAGAATAGCCGACAAACTTTCTCTTGTCAACGAAGCGAATATAACGGGAGCGTATTTATTACCGACCACTCTTAATTTCGCTTTATATAAGGAAACGTCCGACAAGGTAGACGTTTATTATTTCTGGGCGGGAGATTCGCGCGCTTATATGTGGAACAAAAGCGGGTTGCATCAGCTGACGACAGATCACGAAAAAAACGAAGTCATGACCAATCTCGTTTCTCTCAGCAAGGATTTCTTTTTGGAAACCGCTTATTTCCAATTCGAAAAACCGTGTGTGCTTTTCAATATGACCGACGGTGTTTACAAAAGCGCAGCGTTCAAAACTCCTCTTCATATGGAAGCGAGGTTGTTGAAAATCTTTTCCGAATGCGTCAGTTTGAAAAAAGCGGGGGAAAAGCTGAAGAAATATTTCGAAGAGATAGGGAATCACGACGACAGCGGAAGTATGGCAATCAAAACCTTAGGGTACAAGAATTATAAATCTTTCAAAGTTGCCGTCAACAGAAGACGTAAGTATATGGAAGATAAATTCCTGAAGCCTTTGCCAGACATCCTCGTTAGGGACTATGAAAGGGAATATATGCCGATAAAAGAGGAATTCGAGAATTATCTGACCATTGAGGCAGCGAGGTGGATAAAGTTACCTAAAATAAGGGAATATATTGCCGGAATCATACGGGAAAAGGATTACAAACCCTATGTCGAGGCGATAAAAAAAGCCAAAACAAAGTATTTATCGGAGCAATTTACTACCAATGAACTGAAGAATTGGCTTTGGGAATGGAATAAGACCGATCCGATAGACGATTTACCCGAAAACTTACGACAGGAAATTACCGAAAATATGACCGATAGATACTGGCGTGCGAACAGTTCGGCGGTGATCAAAGAAATATGGTATCTTCACCGGGATATTTTACCCGAATCCGTAGTGGAGGCGTTGAATAGTAAAGCTTTAGAGATCAGGGAGCGGAACATCGCCGTAATTCAATGTATGGAAAAGAGAAACGAACTGATGAAAGATTATTATGCGCAGTACGACTGTTTCCGAATGGAGGCTAAAATATGAATATAGTTAACGGTTATAATATTTTGAAAGAGTGGGAGATATCCAACACAGGCTATACGACTCTGGCAGAGAAGGGCGGAAAAAAGTATTTT
This sequence comes from uncultured Christensenella sp., assembly GCA_949285605.1. Lineage (GTDB taxonomy): Bacteria > Bacillota > Clostridia > Christensenellales > DTU072 > CAG-1782. Next base: position 27,154 of record CASDZI010000015.1, on the reverse strand, counting down.
CTTAAGAAATACTCCGGATATAAATTCCCCCGTTCCAAAAGTTCCATGACGGCACAGTCTTACGAACGGTCGCAAAAGAGGTTTAACGATTTTAAAAAAAGTCGAGAAAATATCAACAGCAAACTTAAAGAGATCTCCGGGAGCGGAGGGAACATAGTTTCTCCGACGGATAGTTTTGTAAACGACTGTTGCTTTGTGGAAGCTACGGAGTTCTTCGACAATGTTTTCGACGAAAGCCAGATTTACTTGTTAGACGAGGTCGATAAAAAATTCCTTATGTTGACTGCGGTTGCCTCGTTGGAAGCTATACACGGAAAAGGTATCGTACACAGCGATCTTAAAAGATCCAATATTATAGTTGTTCGAAGCAGCTCGGGAAAGAGGATCGTCGCAAAAATCATCGACTTCGACAAAAGCTACGATATAAACAATATAAGACCCGATGACCTGGGAGGAGATCAGTGCTATATGTCTCCGGAGTTGGTTAAGTGCCTTATAAGCGATTATTCCGATGAATCGATAAAAGACTTGTCCGACAAATCCGATATTTTCTCTTTAGGCTTGGTGTTTTACAACTATCTTTCGGGAGGGAAATTTCCGGATATTATCGATAAATCTGGAAAATGCTTAAAAAGCGGCACCATGTATTGCGGGGAAGCGGTCCTTAAAGGCATGAGGCTCCGTATAGGGGATGCAATAAAAAACGAATTTTTGCGTTCGGTTATCGCAAATATGCTGTATTCGGATCCGAAAGAACGTCTTTCGGCGCAGGAAGTCATAAAGGCGCTTCACAACGGAAGAGTTCTCGAAGTAAAAGACAATCCGGGAGTAAAATATATCGGCGGAAATAAAACGAAGAGGAGCGTATCCCGAAAAACGACAGCTCCCAAATCTTTCTGCGAGCCGTGGGAAGAGGATGAAATCGTTTTCAAGATCGAAGAACTCAAGAAACGCAATTATGTTGCGATTGAACGGAAGGAAGAAGCGGGCCGCCGTTCCTACGAGCTTTATAAAGATAAAGGCGAGATCGAAACCAAGAGTCGCAACAACCTTGTTCTTTTAGGATATGCCGAGCATACTACGCCTGTTAAAAAAGTGAAAAAAGTAGATGCGACAAGACGTGAGAGCGTTAAAAACATCAATTTCAGAGGCACGAAATATACGATAGACGAAGCCCTTTTAAGAAAGGACGGATACAAGGGTATCGTGCTTATAAGATCCGACGGTAAGGATCAATATGCATTGGAACGTACCAATAACAGCTTAATCACTATGGTGGTAAGCAATATTATCCTTAAAGGCTACTTAAAGAAACTAACTTAATCGATAATACAGGAGGTCAATTATGAATGAAACTCAAATGGTCAAAGTCTGCTGCAAGAAGACCGGGAGGCATTTTGCCCTGGAAGTCAAACGTTTAGAGTCGAAATGGAAGGTAATAAACTTTATTGCAATTTCCGAAGAAGAAGCGTCGGTTATGCAAAACCAAATCTGCCAGGAAAAATTCGAAACGGCGAAAAGTCTTTTGCCTTGTAAAAAATGCGGGCAAAGAACCGTCGGCGGATGTAGTTGTATGTCCCAATGCGGAGTTAAGAAAAACGAATATAATTTTCAATGCGTGTATTGCTCCGAATTGGAGATCGATCGTGCTCCGGCAGTGATGACGGGAAATCACAGAGAAGGAGAAACCATAAAGCTTTCCCAGGGACAAGAAGTAAAAATCAGCAATAACGGAAAACCTTTAAGGCATATTCTTGTGGGAACCGGTTGGGATCCCGTGCAACAAGGAAAGGATATGGATATAGATTCCTCCGTGGTGGTTTCCGGATGTTCCGGAGAAGAGGTGGTATATTTCGGCAACAGAAAGCATCCGAGCGGTTGCGTGATACATCACGGAGACAACCTTACCGGAATAGACTTAGGTGCCAATGCGGATGACGAAAGCATAGACGTTTATCTTTATAAAGTTCCGGACAACAGGGATAAATTAGTGTTTATTCTCAACATATACGACTGCAAAAAAAGGCAGCAAGTATTTGGTGACGTGAAGAATATGTACATAAAGCTTTACGATCCCGATAACAACAAACTTCTGATAGAATATAAGGTTACCGATAACCTCAAAACCGACACCGCATTGATTATCGGAGTAGCAAGGAAGGCTGCTGACGGCGGTTGGATTTTCAAAGCGCTCGGGCAAAGCAGTAAAGCCAGAAGCATTGACGAAATGTTGCCCGATTGCAGAAAAGTATAACTTGATTATAAGGAGAAAAACATGGCTTGGATATGCCCTGATTGCGATACATGCAATAATGACGGAAATCGGGCTTGTTATGTGTGCGGGAAGAAAAAACCGTTTTCGAAAAAGGATATAAGTTTTCGAACCTTTCTTGACGCAATAAAGAAGAGTATTTCCGGTACAAAGGTTTTAGTTGCGGCGGCATCGGTGTACGCCGCAACGGTCCTGTGCACTTTGATAACAGGTATAGTCAAGGAATTCGATGCGGCAGAGTGGGGTATCGTCGCAACAGTATTTATTTTCGCCTTAAGTATGACTATATGTGTAATTTGTACCGTCAAGTTCGATTGCGAAAACACCGTTGTGATCGGTGTGTCGGCAGCAACGCTATATATGGTTATTACCTATATATGTTCTTTATTCAGTCCGGAGTATCGTCTCGCTGCGGTAATAAATTATATTTTTCTCGCCATAACGTTCATTTATCTCTTAGTAGGAATATTGCGGTATAAAAATCATTTTATATTTTTAGGGCTTTTAGCGAATATAACTATTTCCGTTGCTTTGGGCGTGACGTTAGCATTATATCTGAAAGAAAATATCGAGGAAAGTAAAATACAGTTGGTTTTCGGTATTTTCGGCGGAGCTATACCTTTCTCGGTTACGCTGATATCGGCAGGGGTGGAAAAACTGCACTTCAATCGAAAAAAAATCTTTTTTGTGCTGAGCATTTTATCGTATCTAACTTGTTTGGCAGGAATATCGATTTTGTTTTACGATAGAACCTTAGCGTATTTTGCATCCGCACTCTTTATAGTGGCGGCGGTTGCGGCTTTGATCAAGGCGTTGCTTTTCTTTTTTACAGGAAGAAAAAGCAATATCATCTTAGGGATATACAACATTCTTTTAGCTGCGGTATCGGTAGCGTTCATCATTAACGCCCGAAGCTACGGAGTGTGGTGGTGGGAAAACAGTCCTTCGGTTTCGCTGTTTTTTTGTTATTTTCTTATTATAGCGTATGCTTTCCAAATAGCGGATGCGTTCTATTCCGCTTTTATGGCAAGACGGGGTTACGACACAAGACGTTATTTAAATCTGTATTTGTCGAATCTTTATTTAGTATCCATACTTGTCAGTATCAGATCGGAATGGATTAGTACGGATATAACGACATTAGCCTTGATAGCCGGGATAACCTTGATCGGATTGCTTCTTACGATTGATTTTTCAATCCGCAGCGAAGACAAGTTAAAATTCAAATCAAATTTAATGGTAGCGCTTTCGGCAATATCGGTCTTACTGTTATATCTCAGGGAACAGGGAAGGATAAGAATAGAGTTGTTTTCAATTATTATCACAGCGTTTTTTATAATAAGCGTTATTTCGGAGTTTTTTATCACCGAGCATTTGTTAAAAGACTTTTCGGAAAATTTTTCCGAAAACATGCAGGGTCTTTTGTTTTGTATTGTGACGTTAATAAACATATATTGGCTGATATACATTAATTCTATAGGAACGGTGATATCTTGTGCGGCGATATCGTTGGTCACTATTATCAAAACGGTTTTTTTGAAAAAGTTCAAATTGGGAAATAAGCTGAGCTTATTGGAATTCGGAATTGTTTTGGTCATAAATATAATACTGATAGTTTTATATTTTACCGTTATAAATTAACCTTATAAATTTCCGCAACGCCGTCTATGCGGTCACGTTCGGGATCGGGGAATACCCCGATCTTTTTTTATCCGGCGAACACTATGTGTTTTTGCAATATATTATCTATGAGCCGACTGCTTTGCAGAATTTTCCCAGTCTAATCAACCCGGCGTTGACCTTGTAAAAAAGCCATGTTATAATATGTAAGTATTTGTCGAAAATAATCGATATAGAAGGACGCATTAAAGAATTCACGAGGAAATTTCCGATTAAGTCCCTATAAAGGTTTTTAACCGACAAGCGGAATTAGAAGGGGGAGACTATGGGCTTTTTAGAGATTTTGTTATTGGTAGGTTGGTTTGCTTTATTGATGTTAAGCATAATGGCCTATTTTTTCTTCAGAAGGAAGTTCGCATACACTAAAGCCATAGTGGAATTTGTTTTTATTGCGGCGGTATTGATTTTCAGCGTTGCCGTCAAAGCCGTCGTTTGGGGCGTCAATGCCGGCGGGACCCTTACTCTATCTAAATTTTTCGAAGCTCTTTATACCGGAATAGGCGGTTTGACCTTTGAAGGACTGCCGGACGCCGCAACGGGCGTCGGTAAAGAGGTTTCCGAAATAAGTCTTATCTTGTTTTACGGAGCCCCGCTTTACGCCGGTATCATGACTTTGTTTATATTGTCCGCCAGAGCAAGTTACGAATTTTATTCCAAAATCAGATTGAAGTTCGTGCTGAATAAAAATATATATATTATTACCGACTTATCGGAGGAAACGATAAAACTTGCCGAAAGTATCCGAAAAGGAGACAAAAAAAGCCTTATAGTTTTTGCCGGACCGAGAATAGCAGTCTTCGACAGAAAGAATGAACTGTGCCGAAGAGTTATGTCCAACGGAATGCTTTACTGGTCATACGCCAAAAAGAAGAAGATCAAAGACGGAGGTATCGTTTCGGTTAAAAGCATAGCGGCGAGCTTGAGCGGTTGTTTCGGATTCGGGAACAAAGGCGGAGTGTACCGCAACGTAGGCAATTACAAAAAAAGAATAAGAGTCTTTGCTTTCGCCTCCGAAAACCATATTCCTTTGGAATCGGAAAATATCGACACAGTCTATGACGACGTTTGTACCAGAATAGAGCATAAAGATAGTTTAAGAATAGAATACTATATTCTGATCAGAGACAAAATAGATTATCCGGCTTATCAGAAAATGGTAGACGAATTAAAAGAAAAATTTGTGAAAAACTCTGGAATGGAAAAAGACAAATTTAATGACTTTTTCAACATTAAATGCTGGTGTGAAGCCGATATGATAGGGTTACAGTCTTTTGAAACTTTAATAGAAAACAATTTTTTGGAGGAGTTAAAAGACAATAAACCGTTATATATGTGGTCTATCGGTTTCGGTTCGCGAGGCGAAGCGATAGCTCGGGAAATTTATATAAAAACTGCGAATGTGGAATGCCAAGTCACCAGCAAGGACGGGGCAAGCATAAAGTTTATTCCGCGCAAGTTTTTTGCGGAGGTTTTCGATAAGGAAGCCGAACGCATAGGCGGAATTTTTCGAGCCAACCATCCCAATTACTTATTGGTGACAAAGAATGAAGAAAATAAAATAAATAATATTTGTAAAGCTAAAAAAAATAAATTAAAAAAATTAAAGGATACGGGAATAAGTGAAGAGGATATCAATACGGTCTGCCGTCATATAAAATCGGTGGGAGCGTTGTTCGCCAAACCTGAGAAAATTTTCGAAGGGAAATATAACGAATCGTTACCTAAACCCATTTACCGTTTTCGTCAAACGGATTGTCGGGAATTTAATTTCTTTGATATTATAGATAAGGAAACCGGTAAGGATTGCGCCGGGCTTACCTCCGGGACAGCGTCGACAGGCGCTGAGATATTAAAATTGCTCAGTGATTCGGTTAAAGGCGATTACAAGAAAACCAAAGTCGAAACTCAATGGAAAAAGTATTTTAACGGAGTATATTATCCGAAAGTCATAGTGGTAGCCACAGGCGACGACGATTTGAATATCCAAATAGCGAATACCGTTATTCAGGATGTTTTACAGGAAAGCAATACTGTCTCACAATACCTCTTGGTACATATCGCCGACAAAAACAATAACCACAGGGTCATCAAACCGGATAACTCCTACCTCAAAGTTCTGACGGTAGGTAATTTCAACGATATCTATCAATATAAATATATTTCAGACGAAGACCCGTCGAGATATCACTTTACTTATGAAAGAATCAGTGACAAAATAAAGAAAGGATTTAATGCAATAGGAGCTTCGGAAAAATATATTATAGGAAAAACTAAAGACGATGGCAAAGTAACAAAGGCGATAAGATGTTTTTATGCTTTAACGGAGAAATCGCTTTTGGCTTTAAAAGAAACGCTTAGGGTTTTAAAAGAAAAAAAACTTTATAAGAAACTTTATAAGAATATAATAAATGATTTCCAAAAATCAATAGATCAATTACAGCAATCTCCCTCTTATGATTCAGATGACTGGAACGGCGAGATATTAAAAATAGCCGAACAATTTGTGGATAGTATGCTTGAGAAGAAAAAAGGATCTTCGGAAAAAAACACCGAGAAGCGAAAGATTGATGTGAAGGGATGCTATGATGTATTTAATACAAACAGTTTATGGAAACAATATTCAAATTTGCAAGTGTGCACCTTTGCCTCGGTTTTGGGCTTTCTTGCAAAACAAACGATGGTTTCTGATCAATACGACTTCAGACTTTTATCCGCGATAGAACACGACAGATGGGTGAGACTTCATATGGCTTTCGGTTGGATCTACGGCGAAACAAAAGACGAGATGAAGAAGATGCATCATTGTCTCAAGTCTTATAGAGAATTTGGCGAAGCCAATCAACAAACCGTATTTTATGACTTGATGAATGTCGTTTGGGCGATTATAGACAGCAAAGAAAAATCTGCCTAATAAAGGACTCTTTCAAGCGGAAGCAAGCTTAAGAAGGATTCTTGACGGTGTTGGCGACGTTGGTGAGGTGGTCGGCTATTCTTTCGCAGTCGCTGGACAGGCTGAGGTAGAGGGCGCCGGCTTCGGGCGTGCAGACGCCTTTGTGCAGGCGGGTAATGTGGTTGTTGCCCATGAGCACTTTCAGATCGTCGGCGTTTTGCTCGTGCGTGTATAGTTCGGGAATAAGCGACGGGTCGTTCCCTTCGTATATTTCAACGGTGAGGGCGAACATCTTTTCCAGCGTGGCTTTCAGCGTTTCTATTTCCGCAAGACTTTCCGCCGAGAAAGTCAGTTTGTACTCCTTCAGCCGTTCGGCGTATTCGGAAATGTTTTCGGCGTAGTCTCCGATCCTTTCGATGTCGCTTACGGTGTGGAAAGCTTCGGCGACGAAGCGTTTATCGGAGGCGGAAAGCTCCACGTCGGACAATTTTATCAAAAATGCGGTTATTTCCCTGTTGAGGTCGTTGATCTCTTTTTCTCTTTCGGTTATCCTTTTACTCTCGGCAAAATACAGGGACGTAGCTTCCTCCAGAGCCGCTTCGAAATTTTCCTTGGCGAGTTCGAGCATTGCGAGGATTTCTTTTTTCAGGTTGGCTACCGCAAGAGGGGGAGCGGAAAGGATCTGTTCGTTGAGGTATTTCAGCACCGAAGGCTTGCGGACGGATTTCTTTTCGGGAACGAGGAGTACCGTCAGTTTTACCAGGAGTTTCATAAAGGGCAAAAGGATAATTACCGTTGCTACGTTGAAAAGGGTGTGGAGCATGGCTATCTGCACCTGCGGCGTGTCGAACCACCTCATAAGCAGGCGGTCGTAGTGGGCAAACAGGTCGGTCAGCATAAAAATCACTACGCCGAATACGTTGAAAAGAAGGTGAACCACTGCGGTGCGGCGGGCATTGGTGCCGGTGCCTATCGCACTTAAAAGTGCGGTTATGCAGGTGCCGATATTGCTGCCGACCACGATGTACATAGCTTGCGGAAAGGTAAGGACCCCCGCCGCGCTCATGGTTATGACCAGTCCGCTCATTGCCGACGAACTCTGAATGACGGCGGTTATCGCCGTGCCCAACAGAAGCAGGAGGAGAGGGTTCGTGACCTTCCCGAAAACTTCCACTACCGAGGGATCTTCGCCGAAAGCGCTCATTCCGTCGCCCATTACCGACAATCCTACGAAAATCATACCCAGTCCGCAGATTATGGTGCCGATTTTCTTGGCGAGGTCGTTTTTCTTGATGAAAAGTATCATAAACGCCCCGATACCTGCGCAGGAAGCGAAAATTGCCGTCAGGTCGAAAGAGGCTATTCCGCCGTAACCCCAGGCTACCAGCTGAGCGGTCACCGTGGTCCCGATATTGGTGCCGAAAATAACCGCCGTGGCTTGATAGAGGGTCATTAAATTTGCGTTGACGAAGCCTACGAGCATTACGGTCATCGCCGACGAGCTTTGAATTACCGCCGTGGTCCCGAGCCCTATCCCGATGCCGAGGAAGGGGTTGTTGTCGATTTTGGAAAACATACGTTTGATGCTGTTGCCCGAGACCGATTCCAAGCTGTCTCCCATGAGCTTCATTCCGAATACGAATACCCCCAGTCCGCTCAGGGCGGCGAGCAGGGTATAGATGATTTCCGTTGCCGTCATATATTCTTATCCTTTACGGCTTGCCAGCCGATTTGTAACGAATTTTTCCGAAGGATAAATTTTCCCTTCCGATTTTTATTATATCCCAACGGAAAAAGATAATAAAGCAAATGAAGAGAATTGCCGCAAGGTAAAAAAAGAGGAGAACGTACGTCCTCCTCTCGCTGTATAAGATCGAGAAATTGTTATTCCACGTCCTGCAAAGCGTCGTAACCTTCTTCTCCGGTACGGATTTTGACGACGTTCTCCACGTTGTAAACGAAGATTTTGCCGTCTCCGATATGACCGGTATAGAGCGCTTTCTTGGCGGCGGCGATGACCTCGGATACGGGGATCTTGCTGACCACTATATCCATTTGCATTTTCGGAAGCAGATCGATCTCTCTCTTGACGCCACGGTAATATTCGGGTTTTCCTCTCTGCATTCCGCAACCGAGGACGTTGGAGACGGTCATTCCCGTAATACCGATTTCCTTCATGGCGTTCTTGAGCGATTCGAAACGCTCCTGTTTGAAAAGTATCTCCACCTTGCTCATTTTGACGCCGTCGGTAGCGACGGGAGCGGTCTTGAGAGTAACGGGAACGGCTTCGTCTTCGGAAACGGCGGTCGTTTCGGCAGGGAGAGACTTGACGGGCATAAAGTCCGCATACGCTCCGCCGGCAAGTCCGTGTTCGGGAATATCCAGTCCGGAGAGCTCTTCTGCGGCGCTGACCCTTAGTCCCACGGTCTTTTTCAGGACGAAGAAAAGTATGGTCATGGTGACGGCTACCCAGGCGACGGTAACGACTACGCCGAGAAGCTGCACGCCGAAAAATTTACCTCTGGAGATTTCCATTGCGGCAAGGGATTCGTTGTTGACGAGCAGACCTCCCAGTATGGTCCCGAGAGCGCCGCTTATTCCGTGAACGCCGATTGCGCCTACCGGATCGTCGATTTTGAGTACCTTATCTATGAATTCTATGCCGAAGAGCATTGCTATGCCTGCGACAAAGCCTATGACGGCGGCAGCCCAGGGATCGATGATGTCGCAGGAAGCCGTGACGGCTACGAGACCTGCAAGAGAACCGTTCAACGTCATGGAGACGTCGGGCTTTTTATATTTTATCCAAGAAAGAATCATTACGGTGACGGTGGCGACGGCGGCGGAGAGGTTGGTGTTGAAGAATACCTTTCCGGCGACGGCGGCGTTTCCGTTGGTCATGGAGACGGTGGAACCGCCGTTGAAGCCGAACCAGCAGAACCAAAGTATGAATACGCCGAGCGCTCCGAGGGGAATGCTGTGACCGGGGATCGCGCGGGATTTGCCGTTGACGTATTTACCTATCCTGGGTCCGACGAAAATTGCGCCCACGCAAGCCGCAACGCCTCCTACGAGGTGGACTGCGGTGGAGCCTGCAAAGTCGTGGAACCCGAGGTCGGCGAGCCAGCCGCCGCCCCATATCCAGTGACCGGAAATGGGATAGATGAGCAAACTGATGATTGCGCTGTAAATGCAATAACTGCTGAATTTCGTTCTTTCCGCCATGGCGCCGGAGACTATGGTAGCCGAAGTGGCGCAGAAGACGGTCTGGAAGATAAAGTAAGCGTAGAAGTCCACGCCTTCGGGGAGGATAGCCGAATAATCTCCTTGCGTGAAGAAGTCTATTCCGCCGAACACGGCGCTCTGCGTGCCGAACATTATACCGAAACCTACCAACCAGTACAGCGGAGTCCCGATGGAGAAGTCCATAAGGTTTTTCATAATGATGTTACCGGCGTTTTTGGCTCGGGTAAAGCCCGTTTCCACCATAGCGAAGCCTGCCTGCATAAAGAACACAAGTGCGGTGGCAATCAGCACCCACATAGTGTTTACGTCCGAAAAAAGTTCCATAATGTTGGTTATTTCCATAATAAGCTCCTTATTAAATCGTTAAAAGTGAAGTGTCAATTGTTTTCGCTGCGGCAATTTCGCTGTCGGAATACGTCCGACGAATTTGCGTAATTGACGGTAAAGGGATAGGGTGAAAGATTTTCTTTACGCATGGCGGACCTCCTTTTTCGCTTAATAAAAAACGGCAAAGACGGAGCGGAGCAATCCGCGACGCCTTTGCCGCAAAGATCGGATAATCGGACGACTATGAAATTTATCCGTATAATAAAGAAAAAACGCCGCAGATTGCTGCGACGTCTTTGCCGTTTATGTGACTGATTATATGCCGCAAAAAAAGGCTTGTCAAGTTTTTGAAAGCACTTTTGCGGAAATTGCAAAAATTATTTTTCCGACGTTTCGTTTTCAAATAAAAGCGGGGGACTTTTCAGAAAGGAATTTTTCCTTTATAATATATTAAGGATAAACAAGCGGAGGCTTCCGCAACGAAAGGAGATATATGAAAGAACTTAAAACGCTTGCGATAATAGCGCACGACAACAAAAAAGCCGAAATGGTTTCCTGGGCGATGCGGAACAAATCCGCTCTATCGAAATTCTCGCTGTGCGGTACGGGCACCACTTCCAAACTGGTGGCGGAAGCCACGGGACTAAAGATACACGGATACCTTTCGGGTCCGTTGGGGGGAGACCAGCAGATAGGCGCCAAGATCGCCGAAGGGGAAATAGACGGGGTGATATTTTTTTGGGATCCGCTGCAGGCGCAACCGCACGATCCCGACGTGAAAGCGTTGTTGAGGATAGCCGTGGTATACGACATCCCCATAGCCACCAACAAAGCCACAGCCGATTACGTCATTTCCTCCAGGCTCATAAGCGATTGAATTAAGGACGTCTGACGCCGTATGACGAAAAACGCTTTTTCCGGCGAGGAATGGTTTTTCGGAACGGACGGGTAAAAATCGAGAAAAATTTTTTTACAAAACTCCGAAAACAGATAAAATTTCGCTTGCATAAATTCGGCGTTTATGGTAAATTATTTTGTAACCGCATAAGAAGGGTTTAAGTGCGTGTTTTTCGCCACCCGAAGTTAGCGAGTCTTCTAAAAGGAGGTTATGTTTTTATGTACGCTGTAATTTGCACGGGCGGAAAGCAGTACAAAGTAGAGGACGGACAGGTTTTGAGAGTGGAAAGTCTCGCCGCCGAAGTGGGCGCAACCGTTAAGTTCGACGTGATGATGATTTCCAAAGACGGAAACGTCACCGTAGGGACCCCCGTTATCGAAAACGCTTACGCCGAAGCTCAGGTCGTAAAGCACGCCAAAGGCGCAAAAATCGACATTTTCAAGTACAAAGCCAAGAAAAACGAGCGTAAACGTCAAGGACACCGTCAGCCCTACACCGAAGTAAAAATCGTTTCCATAGTGGGTTGACAATGATCAAGGCGACCTTAAAGCGCAAAGACGGCAGAATTTCCGAAGTATGCGTCAAAGGCCACGCTTTTTACCGGGATCCGGGCGAGGACATAGTTTGTTCGGCGGTAAGCGCGGTGGTGCAGACGGCTTTATCGGGACTTATCAAATTCTGCGGGAAAGCAAGAGTCGCTTACATTATTAAAGACGGATATCTCTCCTTTACCGTGCCTGCGTCTTCGGACGAAAAGGAAAATTACAGGACGGAAGCCATCACGGAAACGATGCTGGAAGGGTTACGGGATATCGAGAAAGGCTATAAGGCTTTTGTAAAAGTGGAGGAAATCTGATATGTTTATGAATCTTCAATTATTCGCCCATAAGAAAGGTATGGGCAGCACCAGAAACGGACGTGACAGCGAAGCCAAACGTCTCGGACCCAAGAAAAGCGACGGACAGGCTTGTCTGGCAGGAAACATTCTGGTCAGACAGAGAGGCACCAAATTCCATGCCGGTCACAACGTAGGCGTAGGCAAGGATGATACCTTGTTTGCCAAAATCGACGGCGTGGTGAGGTTCGAGGAAGCCGGCACCCGCAGCAAACGCTATAAGCAAGTCAGCGTTTACGCTGCCGACTAACCCTATCCGTGGAATACCGTATCGACGGTAACGACATCATTATCGAAGACCTGTCCGAGTTCAATATAGCGCATATACTTGACTGTGGACAGGTTTTTAGATACCGAAAAGAGGGGGATTGTTATACTCTTTTTGCAAAAAATTGCAAATGCCTATTGCGTAAAGAGGATAATCGTGTTATAATCAATACCGAGCAAAGGGATTTCTTTGAGAAGTATTTCGACTTAAAGACCGATTATGCCGCAATAAAGCGTGCGTTGAGCGAGGATTTCCCCGAGCTTTTGAAAAAGGCGGTTTCTTTTGGAAACGGGATAAGGATACTGAGACAGGATCCGTTCGAAATGATTATTTCCTTTATAATCAGCGCGAACAACAATATCCCGAGAATAAAGAAAATCATCGAAAAGATCTGTTGCGGGCTGGGCGAGGAGAAAGGCGGTTATTACGCATTTCCGACGGTTACGCAACTGGCGAAGGCCGACGAAGGATTTTTTCGGGAATGCGGAGCCGGTTACAGAGCGGAATACCTGGTCGAAGCGGCAAAGACGCTTGCCGAGTTCGATTACGAAGGGGTATATCGAGCCGACACCGCCCTCGCCAGGAAGAAACTTCTGGCGATAAAAGGCGTAGGTCCTAAGGTAGCGGATTGCATACTTTTGTTCGGGTTCGGGAGGACGGACGTGTTCCCGGTGGATACCTGGAGCAGGAAGATATATGCGGCATTGTCGCTCGGAGAGGAAAGATCCGCCCGTAAAATGGCGGTCAGGCTGGAGGAAATGTTCGGCGACCTTGCCGGATACGCCCAACAGTATCTGTTCTATTACTTCAGGGAAAATAAAATAAACACTGTCATATAATTACTAATGGAGGGATATGATGAAAAAACCTAAAATAGCGTTACTGATAGACCTTGCCAGTCTCAGAATTTCCTGCGAAGGTTTCAAGAAACTCGCTGCGGAGATCGAACGTGAATACGATATAGTGAGCGTCAAGTTCTACAGCTACGTTGCGAAACGCAACCGTGACTTCAACGAATACATCGCAGCTAAAGGTTACGACGCCGTAACGCCCATCGCTTCGAGAAGAAGAAACAAGCTCGATACCCGTCAGGTCATCGACGGAACGCTTATTGCAACCAATTCCACGGTGGACGCCGTAGGTATGGCGGTAGGCGAAGGAGATATCCTTCCCATAGTAAGTTTTCTCAAATTGAAGGGAAAAGACGTCATCGACATCAACATCGACGAATCGATTTATACCCCCGAATTCAGCGGATTTATCAAAGTGGATATGTCTTATCTGCGTGAAGGATATGCGGCTCCCACCATCAAAAAAGCGAAAAAAGCCCCCAAAAAAGTGGCTCCCGCACAAGCTCCCGCAGCCGAACCCGTCAAGGCGGAGAACAGATACGTCTCCGACGTCAAGAAGGTTCTCAGCGGAGAAAGCATTCTCGCCAGATACAAAAAGTAAGATTTATTTCTTATTATCGTCAAAACCTTACAAAGCCGACTTATGTCGGCTTTTTTTTGTTAAGAACGGTAGCAGAGAGTAAAAAAATAGTAAATGGTATTGCAAACAGATTGCGGTTAGTTATATAATATATACTATAGTGCTAAAATATCGACAGGTATTCAAATGAGCTTTTTCGCAAGAAAAAGGGAGGGAAGAAATTTATGGAAAAAATAGCTATTATCGACATCGGTTCCAATACTGCGAGGATAGTCATAGTCAATATCCGCGAGGGGGGGTATTTTACCGTTATCGACGAACTGAAAGAGCCGGTCAGGCTTGCAAAAGGAATGGAGATAGACGGATTTCTGCGTCCGTTGAGAGTTCAGCAAATGGTGAAAACTCTCAAAACTTTCAAGAATCTTTACGAAAGTCACAATGTCAGCAGAGTTTTTGCTTACGCAACGGCGGCTGTCAGACGGGCGAAAAACCAAAAGAGTTTCGTGGACGAAATTCTGTCCAGTTGCGGGATAAAACTTACCGTACTCAGCCAGGAAGAGGAGGCGAGTCTGGTTTATATCGCCGTCATAAATTCCATGGACGTGCCCAAGGGCGTCATCGTGGACATAGGCGGAGCGAGCATAAAACTCATTTATTACAACAGAAGGGTGCTCATCGCTCAGGACACCTTGCCGTTCGGGGCGGTCACGCTTACCGAAAAATTTGCCGACGCCACCTCCGACAGCGTGGAACGGGCGAGGATGATAGAAGAGTACGTCACCGAACACCTCAAGAAGATCGAATGGTATAACAACGTGGAGCCCGACGTCCAGCTTATAGGCGTGGGCGGCTCCATAAGGAACCTCGGGAAAATCAGCCGTCGTTTCAAGAGATATCCTTTGGATATGGCGCACAATTACCATATCGGTTTCGACGAATTCAACAATATTTACAACACCCTCAAAGCGGTGGATATTACCAGGGCCTCCCGCATAAAGGGACTCAGCAGCGCCCGTGCCGACATATTGCCTGCGGCTCTGAGCTGTCTGAAAGCCATCGAGAACACCTCTTCTTTCCCCGAGTTGATTATTTCGGGAGCGGGAATGAGGGAAGGAGCCATGTTCCGTTACGCCGTGCCGAGTACCGCCGAAAAACCCATAGGCGACGTGTTGGGGCACAGCATCTACACGATGCTTTCGCATTTCAATATGAATATAGCTCACTCCGAGCACGTTTTCGACATTTCCCTTCAGCTGTACCGCCAGTTGAAAGTATTACATAAACTGCCCAGAAGCTACGTTAAGGTTTTGCGTACGGCGGCTCAGTTGCACGATATAGGCAGCAGTTTCAAGTTCTACGACCATCACAAGCACTCTTTCTATTTTATCCTCAACAGCAACCTCTACGGGATACAGCAGAAAGATCTCGTCATGGCGGCGTTGGTGGCAGGGTTGCACGGACCGCAGCCTCTGGACGGAGTGGAAATTCAGCAATACCTCAATATGCTCACCGAAGAGGATATTGACGCAGTCAGGAAACTCGGCGTGATAGTCCGTATAGCCGAATGTTTCGACAGAAGTATGGGCGGAGTCATAACCTCCCTTACCTGCGACGTGCTGGGCGACAGCGTCATACTCAAGACCGAAGCGGTGGCGGATTGCACCTTGGAGATCAAGGACGCCATGAGCGCAACCGCAGAGTTCAAACGGGCGTTCAAAAAGAACCTCGATATTCTTTAAGGTCATGACGAGGATCGTTCTCGCTTCCACTTCTCCGAGAAGGAAGGAGATATTGTCCGGGATAGTGGGAAATTTCGAGACGGTTTCTCCCGACGTTTCCGAAATAACGGAAGGGGAGCCCTTGTACGTTGCCGAAACGAACGCCGCTTTGAAGGGACGGTCGGTTTCCTCGGAGGGTGCGATAGTCATAGCTTGCGATACGGTGGTTTCCCTCGACGGAGTCATCTACGGGAAACCGGGGAATTTCGAAAATGCCGTAAAGACCCTTACCGCCCTTACGGGAAAAACTCACGAAGTCATAGGCGGCGTCTATATGGCAAAGGACGGAGAAGAAAAAATTTTCGGCGTCAAGTCCTTTGTTACGTTGAAAAAACTTACTCCCGAGGAAATTACCGATTACGTCGGGAAATACCGTCCTTTCGACAAGGCGGGGGCGTACGGGATCCAGGACGGAGCGGTTACCGAAAGTTACGAAGGCGATTACGACAACATAGTCGGATTGCCGTCGGGGAAAATAAAAGAGGTTCTTTATGAGTTCGGGTTCGAGGAAAATTAAAGCCGTAGTGGATTTCGGGTCTGCTTATTTTACGATTTTTTCGGAAGGAAGAGTGCTTTTGCGTAAGCCTTCCGCCGTCATTTTGAAAAAAAGTCTCCGACCCACCCTTATTTATTCGGGCGAAGAAGCGGTAAAACGAATGTACGACGTCACCGCAGAGGAATTATTGATATTCCCTATTAGAAAAGGGGCCGTGGTACACAGGGAAGGGTGCGTCCTTATGATAAGAGAGTATCTCCGTCAAGCCTGCGGAAAACATTCGCCTTCTCTATGCGTGCTGGTCGGTTGCGGCCTTTCCCCGGAACAGCGTCTGGATATAGAAAAAGCTTTCCTCGAAGCCGGTTTTACCGATATTTTCCTTATGGAAAGTTTGTGGGGATTGCAGCAGGCTTCGGTTAAATTCGGCATAAAAGCGGGAATAATCATCGGAGCGGAAAATACCGAAATAGGAATTTTCGAAGGCGGTAAACCCATTATCGCTTACAGCCTCGACGTGGGCAGCGCCACCGTCAACGCCCGTATAAAGGATTTCGTAAGGGACAATTATAAAATAGTCATCTCCGAAGAGGGCGCCGAAAGACTAAAAAGAGACGCCGCTTCCCTCTATGAGGACGATACCACGAAATTTTTCGTCAGCGGCAGAGACGTCCTCACCGGCCGTATCAAAAAAATCGGCATCGGAGCCAAGGAACTCTACCCCGAAGCGGTTTACGTCTTTGCGAGGATATTGAAAGTTCTCAGCGCCTGTCTTATTTCCGCTCCTGCGGAAACCGTGCGTGCCGTGGAGAAAACGGGTATCCTTATCGCAGGATACGGAAGCCTTTTTTCGGGAGTTTCCGATTATTTTGCCAAGAACCTCGAAGTGCCTGTCTATGTGGCGAGAGTGGAGGACAGACTCCCGTTTTCGGGAGCGGAAGCGTTGTTTTCCGACGAAAGTTTCGTAGCGGATTACCTCAATCTCAGAAAAAACACCGAAAGACCTTCGGTATAATTTCCGCTTTTTACTTGATAAACAACCGTTTATAATGATATAATTAATTACCTTGAGCCGAACCGAAGGGGTGAGGCTTGAATATTTCGGAGGTATTATGAACGAGAATATTCAGAACACACAGGAAGAATTTACTCTCAGAAAATTTTGGGAGATGATCAAAAAAAGCGGAAAGAGGTTATTGGTATTCACCATAATCGCCGTTATAATCGGCGCCTGCGTGGCTGCGGTCATAGCCGTTACCACCATAGGCGAAAAGGAATATTGCGGAGTGCTGGAGTTCACCCACAGCGGGATCGACGACGGGCTTGACCCCGACGGGAACGTACTCGATTATAACAGGATAAAAACTTCTTCCGTCATCAACGCCGCCCTTCAGTCTATGGGCATTGCGGAGGAGGAAATAGCCGCCGTTTCCTTGATTTTGGAGGAGAATATCTACATCGAACCCTATATCCCCGCCAACGTGCAGAAGGAAATGGAAACCAACGCCTCCTATACCTATTATCCCAGCCGTTATATCGTAAAAGCGGTCTACGACAAGGCAACGGGATTTTCCGATACGCAATACACTGCTTTCGTCAACGCCCTTATGAAGAGTTATGTGGAATATTTCAAGGAGTACTATTCCTATGCCATTACTCCCTTCGTGGCGATAGGAGCCAACGCAATCGACAACGTGGCGGATTATTACGACCTCATTTACAACTACAAACTGGAAATAGAGGAAGTTCAGGCGTCCGTCAACGCCTTGCCCGCTTCCTACTCGGCGATAACCGGTAAACTCACTTCGCAGATCAACGTCATCGATTCCTATCTTACCGAACTGGAAAACTACATTCTCATCAACAATGTCCAGAAGGAAGGAGCGAAACTTTCTTTGAACGACAATCTGACTTCCCGTAAAAATTCTTTTGATTATCAAGCAAAAATATATAAAAATCAATCTAAATCTTTGACAACGGCTATAGAGAAATATCAGCAGATATTCGAGTCGGTAACGGTCAGCGGAGACAAGATAACCATCAACAGCTACGACGTTTCCACCTATAACGCTCTCGTCAACGACAATAAAAACGCAGTCAGGCTTCAGACGACTTATCAGGCAAGAGCTAATGAACTCAGCGATAAGCTAACTCTTATAGGGACTACGCTCTGCACCGCACAAAACCGGACTTATGTGGAAAACGGATTTTCGAATTTAGCCGAGATGTACGCAAGTTTGGTGGAATCGGTCAACAAGGAGCTTTCCGATTACGCCTCCAAAGAAGTCATGAACACCGGCGTAAGAGTGGTCAACAGCGCCTACACCGTGACCGACATAAGTTTCTTTGCGGCGATAGTGGCGTTTGTGATCATAGTGCTTGTCGGAGTGTTTGCGGCGGTCATTACGACTGCGGTTGCGGAAAAGAAAAAAGCTAAAAACACAAATACCCCCTCCGCACCCGAAAGCGACGCAACGCCCGAAGGGCAAGCGGAATGATCGGGAAGAGCTTTTTTTAACGGAAATTGACGGAGCGGTCGCACGAGCGGCCGCTTTTTTATAGCGATTACGTTTATTTTTCGGGGCGAGGAAACACGGTATCGCTTAAAAAGCGAAAATTCCCTCTTGAAAAAGAGAAGGAATAATGGTAAACTATAAAATAGTATATTTTTTTACTATAATCAATATTTAATCGGGAGAATAAACAATATGCCTCAATTCAGTAAAGAAAAAATCAGAAATATAGCCCTCATCGGTCACGGCGGCGAAGGTAAAACTTCTCTTATGGAAGCCATGCTTTTTTCGGTGAAAGCCATAGACAGATTGGGCAAAGTGGACGACGGCACCACCGTAAGCGACTACGACGCCGAAGAGATCAGCAGAAAAATGAGCATTTCGCTCAGTATGAGCTATTTATACTATAAGGATTATAAGATCAACGTCATAGACGTACCCGGGTTCTTCGATTTCGAAGGGGAAATGGTCAGCGCATTGACCGTTTGCGACGGAGCCATAGTGGTCACTCAGGCGTCGGGCAACCTCAGCGTAGGCACCGAAAAAGCTTTGGACTACTGCCTGGAACGCAAGATACCCGTTTTGCTTTTCGTAAACGGCGTCAATAAGGAAAATTCCAATTACGCCAACACCGTCGCCGCAATAAAGGCGAAATACGGCAACAAGATAAGCGCCATCGAACTTCCGATAATGAACGGAAACGATATGACCGGGTATGTGGACATACTCGCCAACAAAGCGTACGCCAACGACGGCAGCGAGATCGCCGTTCCGGCAGATTTAGCCGACGCCGTAGCCGCCGATAACGCCGAGCTTACCGAAATAGCCGCCAGCGCCAGCGAAGAACTTATGGAAAAATTCTTCGAGGAAGGGGATCTTGCCAAGGAAGACAAAGTCGTCGGTATCAAGCAGATGGTGACCGGCTGCGAGTTTATACCCGTGGTTGCCGGAGTAGCCGTAGGCAAACCCGTACTTGCCGATTTACTCGACAACATCGTCAACCTTATGCCTTATCCCGGCGAATGCGGACCCGCCAAGGCGTACAAGGGAGAGGAGGAAGTCTCGCTCGATTACGACGAGAACGCTCCGTTTGTTGCGAGAGTTTTCAAGACCATCGTGGACCCGTTTGTGGGAAAACTTCTGTTGTTCAAGGTTATCAACGGTAAAGTAAAGAGCGGCGACTCCGTCCTCAACGTAAACCGTGACGAAAACGAAAAGATAAGCGCTCTGTATATGCTTAAAGGAAAACAGCAGGAAAACGCCGACGTGCTTTCGGCAGGAGATATGGGAGCTTTCGCTAAACTCAACTACACCTCCACCGGCGACACGCTCTGCGACCCGTCGGCAGCGGTACGTTTTGCTCCGATAGATTTCCCGAAACCCGTACTTACCATGGCTTTGGTTGCCGACGAAAAGGGCAACGCCGACAAGGTGGTGGACGGATTGCGTAAACTGATGGACGAGGATTGCACCTTCAAGGTGGAGAAAAACTCCGAGACCCAGGAAACCGTGGTAAGCGGTATGGGCGAAACCCAGATAGACGTACTTTGCAAAAAGGT
Source organism: uncultured Christensenella sp. (assembly GCA_949285605.1). GTDB lineage: Bacteria > Bacillota > Clostridia > Christensenellales > DTU072 > CAG-1782. The sequence goes on along the minus strand of CASDZI010000015.1, from coordinate 6,904 downwards.
CAAGAACAAATATAAAGTGGAAGCCAAGCTCACCGAACCGAGAGTGGCTTACAGAGAAACCATCAAAAAGACGGTGGAACAGCAGGGCAGATGCAAGAAACAGAACGGCGGCAGCGGTCTGTTCGGGGACGTTTATATCCGTTTCGAACCGGCGCCCGACGTGGACTTCGAATTTGCCGAAGAGATCGTGGGCGGAGCCGTGCCCAAACAGTATTTCCCCTCGGTGGAAAAAGGTCTGAGGGAGATCAAACAAACCGGCGTGCTGGCAGGCTGCCCGATGGTCAATTTCCGTGCGGTCCTCTATTTCGGAAGCTACCACCCCGTGGACAGCAAGGAAGCGGCATTCATCGAAGCTGCGAAAATTGCTTTCAAAGAAGGTATCCCGAAAGCCAATCCCGTGCTTTTGGAACCGATAGTCAATATCAAAGTTACCGTTCCGAGCGACTTTATGGGCGACATTATGGGCGATATCACCAAGCGCAGAGGTAAAGTTTTCGGTATGGAAAGCGACAAGGGCAAGACCGTCATAAGCGGCGAAGTGCCGATGGCGGAAATGCACCGTTACGCCATCGATTTACGCAGTATGACTCAGGGCAGAGGTACCTTCTCCATGGAATTTGCCCGTTACGACGAAGTCCCCGCAGGGAACGTCGCCAAAATAATAGAGGACGAAAAGAAGAAACGCGCGAAATAATCAATCCTTATATATAAAAGGCGTACGCTCAAACGTACGTCTTTTTTATTTTCGGAAGAAAGAAGCCAAAAATCGACATAGGAAAATTTTAACAACGGTTAAGGTAAAAAAAAATAATATTTTGTCGCTATTTCGTTTGACAATGAATTTTGCAATTTATAAAATGGAAATATAACAGTTAAGGATGGTAGGCTCCCGTTGCAGTTATTAAAGGACAAAATTCTCAAATACGGTAAGGTGTTCCCCGACAATATTCTGAAAGTGGACAGTTTTCTGAATCACCAGATAGACGTGGGACTGCTGGAAGAGATAGGGAAGGAGTTTTGCAGGCTTTTTGCGGGTACCGGGGTCAATAAAATTCTGACCATAGAGTCCTCGGGAATAGGAATAGCGGCGTTTACCGCCAAGGAGTTCAACGTCCCGATGCTCTTTGCGAAGAAAAACCGCACCAAGAATATAGCGGATACCGTTTACACGGGTAAAGTAATGTCATATACGCACGGAAAAGTATATGACATTATTGTTTCTAAAGAGTTTTTAGGCAAAGACGACGTAGTGCTCATCGTGGACGATTTTCTCGCCAACGGAGCGGCACTGGAAGGTCTTATAGACATAGTAAACCAGGCGGGAGCGAAACTCGCCGGTTGCGGAATAGTCATCGAGAAAGGTTTCCAGGGGGGAGGCGACCGCCTGAGAGCAAAAGGCATAAAGGTGGAATCCCTTGCGATAATCGACAGTATGACCGATTCCGATTTAACTTTCAGACAATAAAAAAATAAAAACAATACAACACGGAGGTAAAAACAATGAAAGTTAAGAAAATTCTTGCTACCCTGCTTATCGTTTGTTTGGCCGCGGTGCTCTGTGCTGTTTTCGTCGGTTGCGAAGACGGCAATAAGAAACCTACGTTTGACATTAACGATCCCGAATTCAAAGTGGGTATCATTTGCTTGCACGACGAAAACTCCACCTATGACAAAAACTTCATAGACGCTTTCAAGAGTGCTACCGCTGAACTCGGACTCACCGAAGATCAGGTCATAATCAAAACCGAGGTAGGTGAAAACAACGCCTGCAAAGAGGCCGCTTACGAACTTGCGGATCTCGGTTGCGACGTTATCTTTGCCGACAGCTTCGGTCACGAACCTTATATCCTCGAAGCCGCAAAAGCTTATCCCAACGTCCAGTTCGCTCACGCTACCGGGACCACGGCTCATACCGAAAACCTTTCCAACTTCGCTAACGCTTTCGCTTCCATTTACGAAGGTCGTTACCTTGCCGGTATCGCCGCAGGTATGAAACTCAACGAAATGATCGATTCCGGTAAGATCACCGCCGATCAGGCTAAAATGGGTTATGTCGGAGCTTACACCTACGCCGAAGTTATCTCCGGTTACACCTCTTTCTATCTCGGAGCGAAATCCGTTTGCCCCTCCGTTACCATGGAAGTAACCTTTACCGGTTCCTGGTATGATCAGACCGCCGAAAGCCAGAGTGCTACCAGCCTTATCCAGAACGGTTGCGTATTGATTTCTCAGCACGCCGACAGTATGGGCGCCCCCAACGCTTGCGAAGCGGCCGGCGTTCCCAACGTAAGCTACAACGGCTCCACCTTGTCCGCTTGCCCCAACACCTTCATCGTTTCTTCCAGAATCGACTGGGCTCCTTACTTCAAGTATCTCATCAATTCCGTCGTTAAAGGCGAACAGGTCGCTTACGACTGGACCGGCACCATCGCTACCGGCTCCGTAGTTCTGACCGACGTTAACACGAACGCTGCTGCCGCAGGCACTGCCGAAGCTATCGCCGCTGCGAAAGCAAAACTCGTCGACGGCACCCTCAACGTCTTCGATACCGCTACGTTCACCGTGACCAAGACCGCCGACAAGAACGTCAACGCCACCATCGACGGAAACGGAAAACTCACCGGTTATATGGCAGACGTAGATACCGACGCAGCCTACACCGCCGACACTCAGGTCGTGGAAAACGGCGTGTTCAAGGAATCCAAATTCCGTTCCGCTCCTTATTTCGACATTCAGATCGACGGAATAACCTTACTCAATTCCAAATTCTAAGCAAAAACATTAGTTTCGAAACGGACGGGAAGCGTCTTCCCGTCCGTAATTCGTTTTTACGGTAAAATTTTACGGAGGGCGACAGGTGGATAAACCTATTGCGATAGAACTTAAGAACATTACCAAGACTTTCGGACACGTCGTAGCGAACGAAGACGTTTGTTTGGATATAAGAAGAGGGGAAATACTTTCGGTTTTGGGAGAGAACGGAAGCGGTAAGACCACCCTTATGAATATGCTTGCGGGGATCTATACTCCCGATAAAGGAAAAATATTCGTAAACGGCGAAGAAGTAGTGATCAGATCTCCCATAGACGCTTTCAAAAATAAAATCGGAATGGTCCATCAGCATTTTAAGCTGGTCGATCTGTTGACCGCTTGCGATAACATTATTTTAGGCGAAAAGTTCAATTTCGATTTCGGTGCGGAAGCGGCAAAAATCAAAAGCGAAACAAAAAACACGGCGAAAGATAAATTCTTGTCCGTGCTCAAATATATTGCGCTTCCTTTCGTAGCGTTCGGAAGATATTGTTCCTTCGACGTATTGCGGAAGAGCAGGATCAAAAAATTACAGCAAATAGTGGACAAATTCGGTTTCAGGATCGATTTGACCAGAAAAATTTACGATTTGTCCGTCAGCGAAAAGCAAACCGTGGAAATAATCAAAGCGCTTTACAAGGGCGCGGATATTCTTATTCTCGACGAACCGACTGCGGTGCTTACCCCGCAGGAAATAGACAAACTTTTCGAAGTAGTCAGGAATATGAAAAATCACGGGAAAAGCATAGTCATAATCACCCATAAGTTAAACGAAGTTATGGAGATATCCGACAGAGTCGCCATATTGAGGAAGGGCAGACATATCTGCACCGTCAATACCGCCGAAACGAACGAACAACAACTGACCGAGCTTATGGTAGGCGAGAAAATCGAACTCAATATCGACCGCAGCGAACCGGTGGACAACATCCCGAGATTGGAGGTCAAAGGACTTACCTGTAAAAACAGGGAGGGCGTTTACGCCATAAGCGAGGTTTCCTTTACCGCAAAGAGCGGCGAAATATTGGGGATAGCCGGTATTTCCGGAAGCGGACAGAGGGAACTGCTCGAGGCGATAGCCGGATTGAACAGATCCGAACGCGGCGAAATAACCTATTTCGATCCCAAAGAAAACGGCAAGCCTACGGACTTGAGGCAAAAAAATCCCACTCAGATAAGAGAACTCGGAGTAAGGCTTTCCTTCGTTCCCGAGGACCGTCTCGGAATGGGACTCGTGGGGAATATGGATCTTACGGACAACATCATGCTCAGGTCCTACCGAAAAGGTCATTCTTTGTTTCTGGACAGGAAAGAACCCAAACATCTTGCCGAACATATAGTGGAAGATTTAGCCGTATCCACGCCTTCGGTCAAAACTCCCGTCAGACGTCTGTCGGGCGGGAACGTGCAGAAGGTGCTCGTCGGGCGGGAAATTTCTTCGACGCCCACCGTGCTTATGGCGGCGTATCCGGTAAGAGGCTTGGACATCAACTCTTCCTACACCATTTATAATCTTCTCAATCAACAGAAAGCGAAAGGGGTAGCCGTTATTTTCGTAGGCGAAGACCTCGACGTATTGTTGCAGCTTTGCGACAGGATACTGGTTATGTGCGAAGGTAAAGTCAGCGGGATTGTGGACGCAAGAAATGTAAAAAAAGAAGAAATCGGTTTGCTTATGACGACTTTGCCCGATGTCAGATCCCGTTTCGGCGAGGAAGAAGAGGAAACCGTTGAACAAAAAGGAGAAAAAGATGAATAGGAAACATCATGAACCACTGATTCACCTCGTAAAAAGGGTGGAAGCAAGTCAGAAACTGGCTTGGTCCGTTCGAATAGCCGCTTTTTTAATCTCCTTCTTTTTGTGCGCCGTCATTTCCTCAATAATGTCGGGCAGAGGATTGGATTTCTTCTTTTCCAACTTTTTCAAAGGTGTTTTCGGAACGGAAAGACTTATTTGGAACCTCTTTCACGACACGGCGATAATGCTTCTCATCGCTCTTGCCGTCACTCCGTGCTTCAAAATGAAATTCTGGAATATCGGAGGCGAAGGACAAATTCTGATGGGGGCGCTCGGTTGTTCGGTTATCGTAAATTCCATGGCTGGCAGTTATCCGCACGCTTCGGTTATAGTGCTGTCTTTGATTCTGAGCTTGGCTTTCGGTGTGGCTTGGGCGGTGATACCTGCCATTTTCAAAGCCAAATGGAATACCAACGAAACCCTGCTTACCTTGATGATGAACTATATCGCCGTTTGTCTGGTAGATTATTTTATCAAAAAGGTCGCTTCAAGCGGAACGGGAATACTGAATTTCAGCAATAAAGTCGGATTGATCGGACCCGTCGGGAATGAATTTATCTTGAAAATAGTGGTAGCCGTGGTAGTGACCTTGATTATGGGTATTTATCTGAAATACACTAAACACGGGTACGAACTTACCGTTGTGGGAGAAAGCGTAAACACCGCCAGATACATAGGGATAAATACTAAAAAAGTTATAATAAGAACATTGGTCCTTTGCGGTGTTCTGTGCGGACTGATAGGATTTTTATTGGTGAGCGCCACCGACTACGGTCTGAACAGTGACTCCACGGTGGGCGGAAAAGGTTTTACGGGAGTTCTGATAAGCTGGCTCGGACACTTCAATCCGCTCGGAATAGCTTTGGGTTCCTTCGTTTATTCCTTCTTTTTCAGGGGAGCAACGAGAGTAGGGACGATCGGAAGACTTGGCGGATCTTTTCCGGACGTATTGTGCGGCGTGTTCCTTTTCGTCCTTATCGCTTCGGAATTTTTTATAAATTATCAGATCAAATTCCGTAACGGCGATAAAATAAGAGAATATTTCGCGCCTGTAGTCAATGCGTTCGCCAAATTGAAAAAACGTCCTGCCGTAGTCGCCGCATCCGAGAATAATTCGACAGAGTCCGACGGCGGCGAAAAAGATTTGCAGGAATCGATTAAAGACGAGATTCTTTCCGAAGAAGTTACGGCGGAATCCGTTTCCGAAGAAGCGCCGAAAGAAGTTTCGGATTCGGCAGAGGAGGAAGAAAAATGATAGCGACCATTTTGAAAGAAGCCATACATCTCGGAATGGTGTTTTTATACGGTGCGACAGGAGAAACGATCATTGAAAAATCCGGTCATCTCAATCTCGGTATTCCTGGTATAATGTGTTTCGGTGCGATGGGCGGTTGCTTCGGGGCAAACCTTGCGGCAAACGCCAATGCCGGCGCTTTTGCGGTTATTCTCAGCGCAATATTTTTTGCAATGCTTGCCGCAGGCGGTATGGGACTGCTTTACGGTATATTTACCATTTCGTTGAGATGCAACCAAAACGTAACCGGATTGGTTATCACCACTTTCGGTTCGGGGGTTCTCGGATACTGGAGTTCCCAAATGGGGTCTCAAGGCATAACGTTTTTTAAGTCTAGCCTCTATTTTACCAAACCTATGTTTGGCAACGTAGGGAGCGATTGGTTCAGTACCATTTTCCTTTCTCACGGGACTTTGGTTTATGTTGCGATAATTATAGCGATAATAACCGCTTTGATTTTAAGACGGACGAGGACGGGGTTGTCTTTGGTTGCCGTAGGCGAAAATCCCGCCGCCGCAGACGCAGCAGGGATTAACGTTATTAAATATAAATACATCTCTTCGATAATAGGTGCGGCCATTGCCGGTGTGGGAGGAGCTTTTTATTATCTCGATTGTACTAGAGGAAGCATAGAACCCGGTGTTATCGAAGCGATGGGTTGGCTTGCCGTTGCGTTGGTTATTTTCTCATTATGGCGTCCCGGTATAGGTATTTTCGGTTCTATTATTTTCGGTTTGCTTTATATATTACCCAATTACGTTACCGGAATAGGCTTTGCGGAAAAAGAAATCATGAAAATCATTCCTTATGCCGTAACGGCTTTGGTACTCATAATTATTTCCTTCTTTAACAAAAAAGAAACTCAGCCGCCGGCTTCTCTCGGATTGCCTTATTTCCGAGAGGAAAGATAACTTTTCGATTAAATCAGACAGCGTCCGCCCTTGCAGGCGGACGCTTTTTTTAGGATTTTCAGTTGTGGGAAAACGCATTGTGTGGTATAA
>CASDZI010000014.1 GCA_949285605.1 uncultured Christensenella sp. | reverse complement strand
CGATAGGGAAGAAAGACTCAACAAATATCTGGAGCTTTTCAACCTCGGTTTTGCGGTGGACAGGCAGATAAAGAGTTATTCTCACGGAATGAAACAGAAAATATGCATTACCGCCGCATTGATACACGAACCTAAACTGTGGGTGCTGGACGAACCGATGATGGGACTGGATCCCCAGTCCATGGCGGAGATCGTTTTACACATGCAGGAACATTGCGCCAAAGGCAATACCGTGTTCTTTTCCTCGCACAACCTCGACCTCGTCAAAAAGCTCTGTCACAGAGTGGCGATAATCAACGACGGGAAACTTTACGAAGTGATGGACCTTGCCGGCAACAAGGAAAATCAGGATCGGCTGGAGGAAACCTTCTATACGGCAACGGGAATGGACAGGGAGAAGATACTTTCCATACTGGAGCTGGAAAACGGTGAATACACGGTCGAACAATTGCAAGAAGCGGAAAAAGCCGTCGCAACCGACGCTTCGGAGGAAGAAAAATGAGCAATTTCCTCATAACTCTCAGAATGGAGTTCAGGGGACAATTCGGATTGGGCAGGAACCCGAGCAAGAAAGCCTGGGGAGTTTTCGCGCTGAATCTGATCTTCGACGCAGTCATATATTGCGTGTTCCTTACGGCGATGTATTTCGTAAGCAAAATGATCCTTACGGGTTCGGTGCCCATGCAGTACGAATTTTTGGTGGTTGCCACTGCCGCGAGTATGCTGGTTCAGCTTTTTACCAGTACCGGTAATCTCATCAAAGTCCTGTATTACGACGTCGATAACGAACTTCTGATGCGTTTCCCGATAGACGGAATGGAGCTTTTCCTCGCCAAAGCGACTTTCGTTTTCCTGAACAATTTAATTATTTCCTTTGTATTTACCTTGCCGTTTTACGTTTATTACGGAGTGTTTACTCACGCTGCGGCGGGGCATTATGTAGGAAGCGTTGCGGCGGCGTTGTTTATAAGTTTTATTCCTTTCTTTATAGCTAACCTTATAGCCGTACCGGTAATGCACCTCAACAATCTTATAAGAAATAAATTCGGACTGAAACTAACGTTTATCATCCTTTTGATGATATTTGCCTTTTCGATTTATATGCTTCTTTTGCGAGGGATATTGGAGTACTACAAAACCAGCGAAGCAAGCGTGTTGTTTTCCGAAGACTTTTTGCTGCGGATAAAAGCCATAGCCCGTTCCTTCGTGCCGGCGAGTTTCTTCGCAAACGTCTTTTACGGGGATAAACCGGGTCTGAACGTGCTTTTTATCGCTTTATTTACTTTAGGTATAGGGGCGGTAAGTTTGTTCCTTTCCCGTAAAAGCTATTATTCCACTTTGCTCAAAAGTCTGGAAAAAGGCAGGGAAGCTTTTACCAAAAAAACCAAAAACAAAATACGCAGTCAATTTGCCACCGTTTATATAAACGAACTGAAAGCGATTTTCCGTTCGTTCAACTATTCTTTCCAGTATCTTGCCATGGCTATAGCCGCTCCGCTTATGGTGTACTTCTGCAACAACCTCGCCGTGGCGGTGGGAGACGCTGCGGTGGGCGGAGGAATAATCCCCGGACTTACCCTTATGGTGGTCCTGATCTTCGACACCATAATAGTCAGTTTTGCCTCCACCACCGTAAGCCGTAACGGCGCCACCTTTTATCTAACGAAAATCATACCCGTGCCGTATAAATTGCAGATGTTTTCCAAAATGGTCCTCTATTTCACCGTGGCTGGCGGAAGCAGTCTGCTTTCCTGTCTGATAACCTGGGCGGTTTTCGGAGGGGAGAAATACGGTAATTATATGGGAATAGTGGACGTGGTGAGTATTTTCGCAATATCCGCTCTGGTCATAATCAGCCAGACCTGCGTGGCGATAATGAGCGATATGAAGTCGCCCACCTTCGACGTCAACGGCGAAGGGGAATTGACTCAAGCCAACAAGAACGTCTCCAACAGTATGATACTCGGAATAGTCGTCGCCGTTGTATACGGCTTGACGGCGATGATCTTTACCTATCTGCCGATAGGGATATTCAAATCCGGGATAGACGCCGTCTACATTCTGCTGTCCTGCGTGAGTCTGGTCATGACGGCAGTTATCGTCACGGTGTTTTTCCTGACCGTCGATAAAAAATACGACAAGATAGTGCCGTAAGGAGGGAGTATGAAAAAAATAGTTATAGCAATGCTTCTCATCCTTCCTTTGATAATAGTGGCGACAGTACTGGTAGCCACCGACGTCATCAGCAACGAGGTCTATATAGCGGTGGAAGGAGTAACCCTCAACGTGGATACTTCCCAAACCATAGAGATAGGTTTAAGCGAGGAAACTTTCCAACTGAAAGCCACGGTTTATCCGTCGGGTGCGAGGAACACCAACGTCATCTGGTCGCTCGAAAACGTCCAGTCTTTCGGAGAAGAAACGGCTGAGCCTGCCACCATAGACGACGGGTTGGTAAGTTTCAGTACCTATTGTACTTTCGACGCCGTAGTCACCACCGAAGAGGGAGGAAAGAGCGCAAGAGTCAATTTTTACGTCAAATGCGACACCCTCAACGGCGTGAGCATAGACAACGGCGGAGCAAGCACTTTGACGACGGGAGAGAGTAAGCGTTTCAGGGCGGTTTACGACCCCGTGGACGCAGAAGTAAGCGAAGTTATATGGGAGAGTTCCGCTCCCGAAATTGCCGCGGTGGACGCTAACGGAATAGTGACCGCTATCGGCGTGGGACGGGCGGACATCAAGGTGTCCGCAGAGGAATTTACTTCGTCCGTGACCGTGACCGTCACAGCCGGAGCGACTAAGTTCGGCGAAAGGTTTTCCGTTTCCGCCGACAGCTTCGCCCTTGCGGATATATCGCCGTCGGGAGAAACGACCGTCGTCAGGGGAGGAAGACTGGAAAACGGAGTGTTCGTATTTACTTCCGACGAAGCCGTGCTTTCGATAGACGGAACTTACGTCTTCGTCACCCGGTGCGACAGGGACGATATAGTAATTTCGCACAAGCTTCTTTTGACGGAAGAAGAACTCAAAATAGGCAAACTGCCGCTGTATCTTACGGCGGTCTACGCAGACGCATTCCGTACCGACAAGCCCGAAGTCACCTTTACCGCTTCGCCGGAAAATATGGTTTCGATAAAGGACGGATGCGTGACTCCGCTCCGTAACGGGAAGGCGGTCATTACCGCCGACAGCGGTGTTTCGAATGATTCGTTAACGCTCGAGATCGTCCGTCCCGTAACTTACATTCGTCTTTCCGAGATAGACGCCGATGACAAAAAAGGTATCGCATCGGAAACCGTTTACGGCACTTCGGAATACCAAAACGGTGAATTAACGAATTATAAGATACCTTTCTCCATTCAATATCCGAGCGGAGCCGACTGGAGCGATTTTATCGTTACCGTGAGCGACGAAAAGTTCGCCGTGTTCGACGGGAACACCCTTACCGTTATAGGCGACGCCCCGGAAAGAAAGACTTTGACGGTGACGGTGACCGCCCGTTACTCGGCGTTCGAGAGTATGGACGCGGTCACGAGAAGGAATTTCGTATTCCTCGACGGCGTCAACTGCGATTCTTACGAGGAAATAGTAACTGCGGCGTCCGAGGGACATAACGTAATGCTGTCGGAAAAAGTTACGGTTCCTATCGGAGCCGACACGATAACTCTGCGATCCGATTTTTACGGAAACGGTTATATGCTGGACGCAATAAAAATGACCAAGGCGGAATCCACCACCCCCGTGTTCGAGATAGAAAAGGGAGGCGTGACGGTTTCCAACGCCTATGTCAGAGCGGACAACGCCGTGAATATCAACGAGGCCAACGGATTGAGCGGAACGGCAATCAAGATCGGCGACGCCGAGAACGAATTCATCGAAGACGTCAGGGTGGAATACAGCATTCTGGAAAACTGCTATTACGGGACCTATTCCGAAAGGGCGGAATACGTCGTGGACGGATGTATCGTCCGTAACACGAGCAATTTCGGGATATTCGTCGTCAACGACAAGAACGATAACGGCGATTACGTTTACAGTAACGTGACCGTCAACAACACCATTATGAGCAACATCGTCGCTACGGCGGTGGGGATCTCCTCCGCAAGCGACGAGGCGGACGGGAGTGCGCTCAGGACGCAGAGCACGTTTACTCAGACCGGGTTCCTGGACATCTACAACTGGCAGGACGTTACGTCGATGCGTATGCTGGACAGAGAACTTATCCCCGACAACCCGGCAGCCGACGAAATGATAAAAAGGTTTGCCAACAGCGCCATAGCCAGCGAGATCAAGAAAGACGATTACGCCGCACTGAGAGTGGAAAAGGACGGGGTTATATACATCAATCTCGGGATAGTGACCGCAGGAGCGACGCACGCCTGTACCACCGTGCCGACTTTCGAAGACGAAAGGTTCATAACATTCCCGATATCCGTGCTGGATACCCTCAACAACATCACTAAACCTTTCGGTTTCACGATGCAGCCGTGCGTATTGTATCTTTACGACAATACCGCCGACATTACGCCGGACAGCACTTTTGCCGAGGACGCCGCAACGTACGCAAGACTCAGAGGAGAATAATTCGGAGGAGCAATGGATTTTACGATAAAAACCGATAAAAACGATTATTTTAAGTGCAGTATGTATTATATGCGAAGATATTTCGGCCTGCGTGAAACCTTACTTCTGGCGTTTTTGCTGCTCGCCGGGGTGCTGTTGTACGTCTTTACGGGAATGATACTGATACTGATATTTTTCGGGATAACCTGCGCCGTATTAATCTTTACCTTTATTCTGTTTTTGTGGACCTCGATAGCGGGATATAAACACGAAACCGTCAAACAAGGCATAGCGGTGCATAAAATCCATTTCGGAGAAGAATCGATGAGGGTGGGTTTTTATTCCCTCACGGGTGAATTGCTCCTCGAAGAAGAATACGATTATAAAAAAATCGAGGCGGTTGCGTTGAAAAAGAACTTCGTATTCATCTATGCGGGAGTGGCGATTTTCTTCTATTTTTTCCGTAAAAAAATAGGGGAAAACGAATTTGCCGAACTCATCGAATTTCTGAAAAACCACCTTGAGCAGTCCAAATTCCGCTTCAAACAGGTCAAAAGAATGTTCCCAAAGAAGAAAAAGATCACTTTCGACAAAGTTCCTCCGCAAAAATAATTGCGAAACGCAAACAGTAAAAAAACGCACTTTACGGTGCGTTTTTTTGTTTTCGGAATTTTTCAAAAAATGTGCGTTTTATCCGAAATATCGTAATGTCGAATTTTCGGAAAATACGGATTTTACTGCGGTTTTTTATCGTTCTATTTCAAGGTTCTTTATAGGGTTTTTGAGCGTTTTCTCGGCGTTTTCGGGAAGGAAGGGCAGAACGGAAGCAGATTGCCATATTTTATATATATATTAAAATAAAAAACACTCTTGCAATCGGGGCGTGGTTATGATATATTTATAATAACTGTAAATGTTTACGGTTTACCATGCAGAAATGTGGAGGTTTCGTTAAATGAGTAAATCAAAATTTTTCGGGCTTAAAGTCGGACTGGTGGCGCTTCTCCTTGCGGTAGCGGTATTGTCCGTCTTTACTTTAACCGCCTGCGCCGACAAACTCGACGTCGCAGAGCTTCAGATCGTGGAAGGGAGCGTACCCGAAGTCGCCGAACAAGGCAAGTTCAATATTTCCGACGTTCGTCTTCTGGTCATCGATTCCGAGGGTAAATCCCAGGAGATCGCCGCCACTTCTTCCATGCTTACCACCGAAGGCAGAGCCGCCTTGCAAACCCCCGGCGAACAGAGCATAACCATTTATTATCAGCAGAAAACCGTGGTGTTCAGCGTGCTTATCGTTCCCGAAGGGACGGAGACCGTCAAGGTGAGCTTCGTCGATCTTTCGGGAAATTCTCTCGGAAGCAAAACCGTAGTGAAAGGGTCTGCCGTCACCGCTCCCGACGCTCCCAAGGTGGACGGACAGGTGTTTGTGGGTTGGGCGGACGTTACCACCGGACAGGAGGTTTCCCTTTCCGCCGTGGAAGCGAACATGACCGTCAAACCCGTTTATTCCGAAAACGCTACCGAATATACCGTTACGTTCGTCGATTACAAGGGAAACACGATCGCCACGCAGACGGTCCGTCACGGCAGCAAGATAACGCCTCCGTCCTATACGAAACCTTCAGAACTCGCCTCTTACGACTGGGGAGTGGATTTCTCCACCTACACCGTAACGGGTAACGTGACCTTCAATATGAGCGTCACTTATGTGGAAAAAACCGTGGAATACTATTATGCGTTCAACTCCAGGCCCGAAGTTACGTATTATACCGGCGTTTCCGAAAGCGTGAAAGTCGGCACCAACGCCACCAAACAAAAACAGGTGGAAACTTCCCTCGCTTCCAAGGGATTGACTTTCCTTTCCTGGCTCAACACCTCCACCGTCATAAACGTAGATACCAAAATGGTCGCCCTCGTTGCCGACCGTTATTTCACCATCAGTTACAAAAACGGAGACTTCGATCCTCAGCAAGTGCTTTCGGGGACCGTTTATACTTTGCCTGCTTCCGCAAACGCTAAGGAGGGACACACTTTCAACGGGCAGTGGAAAGACGCCGACGAAAAAGTTTACAAAGGGTCTCTTACCGTGGAAAAAGACCTCGTGCTGGAACCCGTCTATAACAAAAAACAAATTCCCGTCACCGTGGAATTTACTTTCAGCGGACTTAAAGTGGCGCCCGGCGACAGTACCGACCGTACCGAAACGGTCACCGTGAGCAACGCTTTTTACGGCGACGACATCAAAAGGGAATATATCGACAAACTCCTCGCCGATCTGATAAAGAATAATGCCGATTATGCCGATTATACCGTGGAAAGCATAGTCTTCAATACCGTAGACGTGACCGTCAGCGGATTCACGCTCGGCGACATGGTGGGCGGATATACTTTCGAAGTCAGGGCGGTTGACGCCACGCAATCCACCGAAGGACTTGTTTACTCGGAATACAACGGCGGATATGCCGTGACCGCCTATAACGGCGACGCCAAAATAATTTACATATCCGAACTTTACAACGGGGAACCCGTTGTGAAGATCGAGAACGACGTATTCGCAAACAAGGAAATCGCTTATATTTCCATACCCGAAAGCGTTAAGGAAATAGGAGACGGAGCCTTCGCTAACGCTACCTTCGGAAGCAACGTTAGTCTTCCCGGCCTCAAAAAATTCGGGACGGGAGTCTTTGCCGGAGCGCAAGCTGCGGAAACGGAGGACTCCGACGGCGAACTCGTCCGTCAGCAAATCGAAGTCGTTTTCGGCAAAAACAGTACCTTCGTTTCTCTCGACGGCAATACCTTTAACGGCACGAAAGGTATCGTTAAAGTGACGTTGCCTGCTTCCGTTACCGAAATTACCGACAGGACGGAGTATTCTGCCGACGGAAAGAGCGACGAGGTTAAGGAAATAAATCTCGACAACGTGACGAAAATCGGCGCTTACGCTTTCTATAACGGCAGTCTCGCCGTAACGGGAAGTCTCGCCGCAGTGACCGAAGTGGGTGCTTACGCTTTCTACGGTTCGGAAATAGAGAGCCTTGCTCTGCCGAATGTCAAGCAAATCGGAAACCGGGCTTTTGCCGAAATGAAAGCGCTCACTGCCTTGTCTTTAGCGACGGAAACCGTTTTAGGCGAAGGCGAAACGGGTATCGAATTTGATGTCGAATGCATACGGGGAGACGTATTGCTCGGTTCCGTTACCCTCGGCAAAGCAGTTACCGCTCTTGCTGCCGACGGAAGCGACTACGGCTGTAACGCTCTCGCCGTGTTCAATCTTTCTGCGTCGATCGATTCCATAGGAACTTCCGCAGGGAACGGCGCAAAGGATTTCTTCGCTTTATTCAAGGGACTTAAGGAAGTCAACGTCGAAGAAGGAGGAGAAGTTTACTTGTCCGACAACGGCGTGCTGTATTCCGTGATTACGGTAAATGCGGAGACTGCCCAATCTCTCGGTTACGAAGTCGGCGAAAAGATAGCTTTACTCGAATTCTATCCTTTCGGTAAAACCGGAGATTACGTTATCCCCGAAAAGATAGGCTCGTTCGACGTTGCGGGCATAAACGCCGATCTGTCCGAAGTCAGAATAAACACCTTGACTTTCAATACCGCCGTTATTAAATCCGTTATTTCTTCTCAGGGTGAGTTAAGTCTTGCAGGCAGTGCCGACAGCGTCAACAATATGATAGTGGACGGCGCGATCTTGGGAGCGGATAAAGATACTTTTGCCGTTAATCTCGGGTACCTCGTCAACATAACGGACGAAGGCAACTTCGATGCGTATATTTATATCAAAGGCAAAGTCATTGCCGAGTTTAACGACGTCGTGAGCGAAAACGGTTGGGCAAGTAAAGTCTTCCTTTACGAAGAAGGAGCCCTCAGCCTTTACGACGAAGAATACGGTCTCGTCTATATCGTTAAAGACGGATACGCTACCGTTCTTTACGGAATCAAAGGTTCGGAGAGCATTACCGTACCCGCCACGCTCAACGGCTACGAAGTCAAGGCCGTCGCGAGCAACGCTTTCGCAAACTACGATAATCTTATCAGCGTCAGGATCGACGCCGTTCTAAACGGACTGGATAACACCGTATTCGCAGGGTGTACCGCTCTGGAGGAGATCAGCGTGGCAGGCTGGAGCGACAATGCCACGGTTGCAAGCGACGCTTTCGCCGATACGGTTTACGGACAGAGTCGCAACCTCATCGTTCTCGGCGGTAAACTCATCGTTTATAACGACTACGAAGCCGACGAAGAAAAGGGGATAACCACCGTAGTCACCGCTGCCGATCTCGCCGGTATAACCGTCATTCCCTCGAATATCTTCGCAGGGAAGAACGTGTCGGAAATTTATTTTGCCGACAGTGTTGTCGCAATAGAAGCGGGAGCGTTCGAGAACTGTGCTTCTCTTACTACGGTCGATTTCAATAAAGTATTGACTATAGGCGACAACGCTTTCTCGGGAAGCGGATTGGTTTCGGCTACGCTTACGAGCGTGACCTATCTCGGAGACGGCGTATTCAGCGGAGCGGCAAGTTTGGAAAGCGTAGTTATCCCCGGCAAAATCAACGGCGGATACCTGCCTGTGAAAACTTTCAAGGATTGCCGGTCTTTGGTTTCGGTGGAGATGCCCGAAATCGTCAATCTTTCTTCGGACGCAAACGGTGACTCTTACGCTTTCAACAACTGCGTTTCTCTTACCGATATAAGCTTTGCTTCCTCTTTCGCCTCCATTCCCGGTTATGCTTTCAGCGGAACGGGCGTAGTGAGCGTGGATTTCAGTAATATGAAGATGAGCGTAACTAATATAGGAGACGGAGCCTTTGCCGGTTGCTCTTCCCTCGAAAACGTAGTTCTGGACAGCAAAATCCCTGCCGTAGGCGGATCTGCGTTCTACGGATGTGCCGAAAACCTCACGGTCAAGATAGTAGGGACCGGCGGAATACTTGCAGGAAGCGTCATCGAAGCCAACGTCTTCCCGAATGGTACGACTTTCTATATCGCTTCGGGCGCCAATCCCGCAGTTTTGATAAACTACACCTATGAGACCGAATATCCCATCGTTACCTACGGAATGATGGAAGGCTTCGAAGCGGAAGGTTCTCTCGACATGCCTGCGCTTCTCGACACTATATATATGGAAGAAGCGCCGCAAGCCAAAGCTTTTGACGGATATGTATTCGAGGGGTGGTATAAGAAAGAAAACGACAACTACATTCGTTTGGAATTCCCGCTTTCGATCACCGAAAACATCACTCTCTACGCTAAGTATTACAAGGAGAACATCGGTTCTCTGACCGACGCCGACGTAATTTACGACGAAAAGCAGGGCGGATACGTTATAGTCGGGTACACCGACACGCAAAGCCGTACGGCGTACATTCCCGCTTCTTACGACGGTCCGGACGGATTATATCCGATAGTAGCCGTTTATGCCGGGGCATTCGCCGAGTGTGTGAACCTCGAAAGTCTGGAACTTCCCGAAGGGGTGAAAACTCTTTATGCCGGAACCCCCGACGACGGCAGCGCAACATTCAATACGGCATTGCGTTCGCTTTCGGTTCCTTCCACCGTCGAAACGATAAAAAAAGGCGTATTCAGCGGAGTGAACGCAGAGTTCGATATAATTTTCGCCGCAAACAGTATGCTTATCAACGCCGATAAATCGGTATTCGAAGGCACGGCGTGGTATACCGCAAGAGAAAAAGAGGCGACCGAAGGCCGTAACAACGGATTTATCGTCGCAGGACGTCTTGCTATAGCTTATCTCGGTGAGGAAAAATCGGTGGTTCTTCCCTCCGATATCTATAAACTTGCGGACGGATTGTTCAAAGACAATGAAACTATCGAAGAAATCGTTCTTAACGACGCTCTCAGGTACATCGGAGACGAATGTTTCACCGATGCCGTCAACCTCAAGGAAGTTTCTTACGAATCAGGCAATAACCAACTCAGCGGAATCGTGGAAGCAAATCTTACTTCTTTCGAAGGAACGGCTTGGTACAATACTTTGGATATGGTTATTGTGGGAACCATACTGTTAAAATATAAGAACACCACAGGAAAAGAAACCGTTACCGTTCCCGAGTATATCACCGAAATCGGAGAAAGCGCATTCGAAGGCGCAACGATGACGGCGTTGCTGTTCGCCGGCAATTCCGCATTGAAGAAGATAGGAAACAAGGCTTTCGCAAACAGCTCCCTGGTTACTGTCGTCTTACCCGGCGGAGTGACGGAAATGGGCGAAAGCGTATTCGAGAACTGCAAGGGATTGCAGCAAGTCGATATGAGCTCCGTCGCCATAGAAACTTTACCCGCAAAAACCTTCAGCGGAGATATAGGATTGAAAGAAGTAGTATTGAACGAAGCTACCATTGCGTTCGGAGACGGAAGTTTCGCTTCCTGTTCCGCTCTTTCCGTTCTGACGGCTCCCGGCTTCGAGTTTACCGACAACTTCGCCGTGACCGGAATTTACGACACCCCTTTCTATACCTCTTCGCAGGCTCAGGAAACGGACAGCTTCGTACTTCTCGGAAAAGTTTTGGTTAAATACGTAGCAGGCACCGCCGTGCTTCCCGACGGAGAAGTGAAAGTAGTTACCGTACCCGAAGGAGTGGAAATAATACTCGCAAACGTATTCAATTCCGCTACGTTCTATAAAGTCGTACTTCCCGCAGGGCTCAAAGTCATCGACGACAACGCTTTCCTGCATGCCAGAGTCGAAGAAGTGGAATTTGCCGGAAGCGGACTGCTCGAGGTAGGGGAAAGCGCCTTCGAAAACTGTACCAATCTAAGTATCATAGTTCTGCCCGATACGGTTACCGAAATCGGTGCCGATGCATTCAAGAATACCGCTTTGACGGAAATAGACATTCCGGATTCGGTGGTTTCCATAGGCAGCGGAGCATTTGCAAACAATGACTTCTTAGGCTACGTCCGCTTAAGCGTAAAACTTACGGAAATAGGTAGCGGAGCGTTTGCCGGAAATGCAAAACTCAATAAAATCAGCTGGCTCGTTACCACCGCACAGTTCGAAGAACTCAACGCAAACATCGAAAACGCATTGAAGCTCAGCCTCGGAGAAGAATATTCCGACAGCGATTTTGCGGAATTCGTGAACGCCTTGTTCTACGGAGCGATGGGCACTCAGGACAATTCTTATCTCAGACTGTACGCTCCCGCCGACCTCTATAACTTCGTCAACAATACCGACGACGAAAGCGAAGACAAGAAGATCCTCGCCTGGAAGAACGCCGAAAGTTTCGAACTTTTCGCAGAAGGGACTTATCCTACCGTAAGTTTTGACAGCGAAGGATATTATATGTCCTCGTTCAATACCGAAATCATCGAAAGCATAGGCGTTCCGTCCCGTACCGGACATACCTTCAAGGGTTGGTTCACCGATAACGGCAGAAACAATCCGTTGGTGTTGCCTTACTACGTTTACAGCGACATTACCTTGTATGCCGACTGGTACGCCAACGACCTGGAAAGCGACGTGGACGAAACTTACGGGTTCAGACTGGTAGAGAACGCATATTACGAAATAACTTCGGTGAACACCGACGAAACCACCGTTTACATACCGACTACGGTAGCAGGTTATCCCGTCAAGTCCGTCAATCTGACGTCCGACGTCGGCGGAGTGACGAAGATAGTCCTTACCGATGCGGCGGCGTTCAACGGAATGGCAAGTAATTTGTTCCGCTTCTTCCCCGATCTTACCGAAGTAGAACTCGTAGACAACGGCACTTCCGTAGTGGATATGACGATAACCGACGGCGTTATCTATTCTGCCGACGGCACGGTACTGATAGCTTATCTTGCCACTTATTCCGAAGGGCAGGACGGTGTTCCGGTCAAGAATACCGAATTT
Source organism: uncultured Christensenella sp. (assembly GCA_949285605.1). Classification (GTDB taxonomy): domain Bacteria; phylum Bacillota; class Clostridia; order Christensenellales; family DTU072; genus CAG-1782. The sequence goes on along the minus strand of CASDZI010000014.1, from coordinate 58,250 downwards.
ACCGTACCCGACGGCGTTACCACGATTTTAAGTTACGCTTTCGTCAACTCGGGATTGCAAAAAATCACCTTAGGCAAAGACGTGGCGAGTATCGGAGAGAAAGCCTTCAACGACGAACTTGCGGAAATAGTATTCTCCGCCGAAGGTAAAATAACCGACGCCGACAGCTTGTCTTTCGACAACACCGGCTGGTACGCTTCTTCCGCTAAGACCGAATATATCGTCAACGGTTCGGTAGTGGGCTTGTTCTACAGCGCAGGAAATATCCTGATAGGCTACGAACAGACCGCCGCTACCTCCAATCTGGTTATTCCCAATCAACTGAACGGATTCGATATTACGGTAATAGCCGGGTACCTGAACGCAGGCGCAAGAGACAGCGAAGACGTTATCTATACCTTCAATAACCTTACGTTGCCGAACAAACTCGTCAAAATCAATTCCAAGGCGTTTGCCGGCATAGACGTTCTGGTTAATATCAACACCGACAGCACGGTCCTTAACGATATAGCTAACGACGTGTTCAGCGAAACTACCTTCTACAATCAGAATAATTCGGATATGATTATTCTCGGCAAAGTATTGTTGAAGTGTATCAACACCACTTCCAGCATAGTGGTACCGAACGGCATAGAAGCCATAGCCAACAGAGCGTTTACCGGCGGACAGGTCAGGACCATAACCTTGCCGTCCACGCTGAAGTATATCGGAGCCGAAGCGTTCTATAACTGTACCAGTCTGGAAACCATAACCATACCCGACAGCGTGATCAGCATCGGAGAAAAAGCGTTCGCCGTTTCCAAGAACCTTAAATCCGTCAACTTCAACGCCGCTACCAGCAAATTGACGGAAATCGGGGAAGGCGCTTTCCAGGGCTGCGAAGGGTTGACCTCTATCGATATACCTTACACGGTGGAAAAGATAGGAGCGGAGGCGTTCCAGAACTGCTACAACCTCGCCACCGTCAACTTCGACTATATCGTGACGACGGAAACGGACGGCGTTATCACCACCGAAATAATAGCCAAGAGCAAATTGACCGAACTGGGAGAGATGGCGTTCTACAATAACAGAAAACTCACCACCGTGACTATTCCCGACGGATTGACGGAGATTGGCAGAGAGACCTTCTACGGTTGCAGCGCCCTCGAAAGTGTCAACTTCGACGTGGAAAAGAGCAAGGTCAAGGTCATAGGGGAATTAGCCTTTGCGGAATGCGCATTGCTCGGCGGTAAAGTCAACGTCGCAAGTCCCAGTCTCGTGACCGTCATAATGCCCAACTCGCTTATCACGGTAGAGAGCAAAGCGTTCGAGAATTGCTCCTCGATGCTCGGTATCCGCTTCAATTACAATCTGAAGAACGTGGAAAGCGACGCATTTAACGGCTGCAAACGTCTCACCAAAGTGGAAGTGTTCTCCGCAACGCCCGCCAATATCGCAAGCGGAGCGTTCAACAGAGGAGACGCACCGTACTACAAACTCCGTATCTACGTCAGCGCCAGCGTAAACGACACCGTCAAGAAAGATTACCAGGCGAAGTGGACGGAATATGCGTCGAACATTTACGACAATACCGAACTTCCGCTCCTCGTTTACTGCCACACCACTTCCAGCGGAAGCGGCACGACAGACAATCTGTCCGATCCCATAGCGACCGACATCGTCGTCAATCCCACCTATACCTGGGGTAATACGACCTACAGCACCTGGAGATACAAGTCTTTCGAAAACAAACAAAGCGACGGAAATTACGTCATAGACGGCACCGCGGGCAAACTGAATCAGCTGATCACCTCGTACGATTATCAGATCCAGACCGACCCCGCCAACCCCAACCAGTCTTACACCTTGTTGATACTGGACTATGACAGAGTTACCGTAACCACGTCGGCGTAAACGGACGGATAACAAAAAATTCAAATCGCCCTCCTTTCGGGGGGCGGTTTTTTTTGCGACGGCAAAGGAATTCATATTCGGCACGGGGAAAAAGGATACAAAAAATACGGTTTAGTAAAAATTAAAAAAAAGTTTAATATAACCTTATTCAATCGTTTGACAATAATAAACAAAATGTTTATAATGGTTTTCATTCCGAGTTTAGTGATACTAATCAATTAAGTTGAAATAAATAAACTGCGGAAAAGAGGAGCGAAAATGGATATCGGAGCGAAAATAAAAGCGATCAGGCTGCAAAGGGGGCTTACCCAGGAGGAACTCGCTTCCCGCTGCGAACTCACAAAGGGATACATAAGCCAGCTGGAAAACGACATCGCCAGTCCTTCCATCGCCACGCTTATCGACATACTCAACATTTTAGGGGTGAGTTTACAGGATTTCTTTACCGAGGTCAAGGAAGAAAAAATCGTTTTCGGAAAAAACGATTTTTTCGAGTCGGAAAACGGAGACGGGACGAGCGTATGGCTCATTCCGAATTCGCAAAAGAACGAAATGGAGCCCATTATGCTCTGTCTGCCCGAAGGAGGCAGCAGCGACGTCAGAATGCCTTTCGAAGGGGAGGAATTCGGATTTGTGCTGGAAGGAAGGATAGAAATAGTTTGCGACGGAGGCAAATTCGTTTACAAAGCCAAAAAGGGAGAGGCTTTCTATATCGACGGGAAATACGAACACGTCATCAAAAACAAGGCGTCTTCCAACAGTCGTATTATTTGGGTGACTACGCCCAGTAATTTTTAATACAAGTTTACAACTGCCCTGCAGAAAATAATATTCAAGAGGTAAAAATGGCAACACAGGACAACAGAATTATCGAAGTAAGAAAGGTAAACAAAGTGTTCGACGGTATCCCTGCGGTAAAGGAAGTTTCTCTTTCCATCAAGCGAGGGGAATTCGTCACATTTCTCGGGCCTTCGGGTTGCGGAAAAACCACTTTGCTGCGAATGATAGCCGGATTCGAAAAACCGACTTCGGGCGAGATATTCTTTGACGGAAAGGATATAACCGATATTCCGCCGCACAAGAGACCCATAAATACGGTTTTTCAGAAATACGCTCTTTTCCCTCATCTGAACGTTTTTAATAACATAGCGTTCGGACTAAAATTGAAATCGGTCCCCACGGGAGAATTCGTCACCAACAAAAAAACCGGTGAAAAGTTTGAAAAAATGCGTAAACTTACCAAGAGCGAGATCGAGGAAAAGGTAAATTACGTTCTGAAACTCGTCGATCTGGAGGACTACGGTCACCGCAACGTGAACAGTCTTTCGGGCGGACAGCAACAGAGGGTCGCCATAGCCAGAGCCATAGTCAACGAACCGGAAATACTTCTTCTCGACGAACCTTTGGGGGCGTTGGATCTCAAAATGCGTAAGGATATGCAGATAGAGCTTATGAATATGCATAAGAAACTGGGGATAACGTTCGTTTACGTCACCCACGACCAGGAAGAAGCTCTGACTATGAGCGACACCATAGTGGTTATGAGAGGGGGCGAAATTCAGCAGATAGGCACTCCTCAGAAAGTTTACGACGAACCCGCCAACGCATTTGTAGCCGACTTCATCGGGGAAAGCAACATTTTCAGCGGAATTATGTTGGAAGACAGAAAGGTATTGTTCTGCGAAAACGAATTCGAATGTGTGGACGAAGGGTTCAAGAAGAACGAACCTATCGACGTTATCATCCGCCCCGAAGATATTTACATTCTTAAGGGCAGCGAAAAAATCGTGGAAAAAGGGATGGTTAAAGCTAAAGTCGTCAGCTGTGTGTTCAAGGGCGACCACTATCAGACCATAGCCGAGATAGAAGGTAAGGACGAAGTCAACGAAATTCTTATTCACGACAATATCGAATGCGAAAAAGGGGAAATCATCGGACTTCATATCAAGCCTTTCGATTTGCACATTATGCACAAAGCCCGCCTCATCAACGAGATAGAAACCGAAATGTGGGATACCGGCATAGTGGAGATCTGCGGAGGGAAATTCGAATGTAACTGCGATAAACCTTCCGGAACCAAGGTTAAAGTACAGATAGACTTTGACGACATAGAAGTTTGCGACGACGAAGAGGACGGGACCATCGGCGGAACGGTCATTTCCTCCATTTACAAGGGAAGCTATTATCAATGCGTTATCAGGACCGACGACTATTACGATTTCTTCGTGGATACAGAAGACGACTGGCTGAAAGGCGACAGAGTGGGTCTGAACGTAGCTAAAGATAAGATTATTATAAGCGAGATCGAATAAATGAAAGCAAAAATTTCCGTTAAAGTGAAAAACGCCTTTAAGTCTTTCCGCCTGACCCGTAAGGCTTTTTCCTATCCTTATATATTGTTTCTGTTACTTTTCGTGGTAATACCTTTGGTATTGGTGTTGGTTTACGCCTTTCTCGACGCCAACGAAGACCTTACTTTCCGTAATTTTATAAGCCTGTTTACCGACGGCGCAAGCCTGAAGGTTCTGCTTACTTCCATTCTGGTGGGAATAATAACCACGGCTTTATGTCTGATACTGGGATATCCCGTGGCGTATATTCTCAGCAAATACCGTGCCGGGAAGATCCTGGTATTGCTGTTCGTGTTGCCGATGTGGGTGAATTTCCTTATCCGAACCCTTGCTACCAAGGCGATTTTCGTGGCGCTGGACGTTCGGTTGGGAATGGGAACGGTTCTGTTCGGAATGGTGTATAACTACCTGCCGTTTATGATACTGCCGCTCTATACCACGCTCTCCAACCTCGACAGGTCCTACGAGGAAGCGAGTATGGACCTCGGCGCCGATAAGCTTACCACTTTCGTAAAGACCGTGCTTCCTTTATCGGTTCCCGGTATTATCAGCGGTATGACTATGGTATTTATCCCGACTATTTCCACGTTTGCGATAAGCCAGCTCTTAAGCGACTATACGATATTCCTGTTCGGAGATTCCATTCAGACCAAGTTCTCCAACAATATGTACGGCGTGGGCAGCGTGATGAGTCTTATTATGATAGTACTGGTGCTCTTAAGCAATTTCCTTCTCAATAAATTCAACAAAGGCGAAAGCGCAGGGAGGAACTTATGGTAAAAAAGATTTTAGAAAAAAGCTACCTTGCAATAATTATGGCGTTGCTGTACGCTCCGATCATACTTATCATAGTATTTTCTTTCAGCAATTCCTCCAATTTCCGTTTCGACGAAGGATTCACGTTCGAGTCGTATATATCGATTTTTACTTCGGAACAGACTCCGGAATTACTGGAAGCCGTTAAAAATACCTTTCTGATAGCTATTATCGCTTCCGTAGCGGCTACAATACTGGGAAGCATAGCCGCCGTAGGAATTTTTTCTCTCGGTAAAAAAATGCGCAGAGCGGTGGAAAATGTCAACCAGCTTCCGATTATCAATTCCGAAATAGTCATGGCGGTAAGTTTAATGCTGTTTTTCGTCACTTTCGGCTTTCCCGCAGGATATGTGAGAATTATTATCGGACATATAGCGTTTTGTACTCCTTACGTGGTGCTTAGCGTAATGCCCAGACTCGTGCAGATGGATCCCAACGTCTATGAAGCCGCCCTCGACCTCGGAGCAGGTCCGGTGAAAGCCCTTTTCAAAGTGCTTCTGCCCATACTCGTACCCGGGATAATAAGCGGATTTATTCTGAGTTTCACCTTGTCGATGGACGACTTTATCATAACTCAAATCAATAAAGGTGCGGCTACGGGTATAAATACCTTGTCCACTTACATTTACGAAGACGCTCGTCTCAAGGGACTTTCTCCCTTCTGGTTTGCGATATTCAGCATTATTTTCGTAGCGGTGCTGGCGGTAGTGCTTTTATTGAACCTCAAGAGAAGTCTCGACGACAAACAAGCAGGCAAGGAGGCGAAAGATGTTAGATAGCAAAAAAAGTAAAATAATATCTCTCGTGCTCCTCGGAGTAATAGTCGTTGCGAGCATATTGGTGTTCGTGATCCCGCCTCTTCTTACCGAAAAATTCGACGAAGAACTCATAATTTACAACTGGGCGGATTATATGGATCTGACGATACTGGACGACTTCGCCGAGTACTACGAAGAAAAGACGGGAAAGAGCTTGAAAATAACTTATACCAATTTCGACACCAACGAAACGATGCTCACCGAAATTATCAGAGGCGACAGCAATATCGACCTTATCTGTCCGTCGGAATACGCCATAGAAAAATTACTGCGTAGCGGCGTGCTGGAAAAACTTGATTTTTCGGTGGTGGAGGAATACGAGACGCTTTTCGTGGAAACCAACCTCAATAAGGATATTACCGACAAGATAGGCACGGTTTTTTCCGCTATACCTACTCCTGACGGCGAAGTCAATATGAACGATTATTTTATACCGTATATGTGGGGAACGCTCGGGATACTCTACAACACCAATTATATTTCCGAGGAACAGATCGAGGAAGCGGGCTGGGGGATACTCTGGAACGAAACGAACATTCCCGAAATCGAGGGCAAGATCCTGGTCAAGGATTCCATAAGGGACACCTACGCCGCAACGGTGTTGTATCTTAAGGAAACCGAAAAGCTTCCTTCGGGATACGAAAATATGAATATCGAGCAACTTATCAATTGCACCGACGAGGCTTTGGTAGAGGCGGCAGAAGTAGCTTTGAAAGAGCAGAAGAAACATTTGAAAGGTTATGAAGTGGACTTCGGAAAAGACGATATGGTGAACGAAATAGCTCTTGTCGACCTGGCATGGAGCGGCGACGCGATGTATGCTATCGAAGAAGCGATGGACGATGACGGAAATTCTTATCTTTCCTATTACGTTCCGGAAATCGGCTCCAATATCTGGTTTGACGGTTGGGTAATGCCCGAAAACGCCAACAATAAACTCGCGGCATATCTTTTTATGAATTATCTCTGTCGACCCGACATAGCGATGTATAATACGCTCGAGATAGGGTATTCGGCAGCGGTGGACAATTCCGTTTACTTTACCGAAGACGAGACCGATCCCAATTACGAATATGCTCTCGACGCAGTGGACGCCTGGCTGGAGTGTTACGAAATAGAAACGGTAGACGAGTATTACGACGAATTCTTCCTCGACGAACGCCGCTATCCCGAAGTTACCGACAACCTCGGAATGATGCAGGACTTCGGGGATAAAAACGAAAGTATCGTGGAAATGTGGGAGAGGGTCAAAGCCCACGGAGAGAAAGGGAACTGGACCTTGCTTATCATAATAATAGCCGTTATCGTAGCATGCTGCGGCATAGCGGCGGGGCTGATCGTCTGGAAATTCAAAAAGCCGCCAAAAGCCAGAAAAGTTGAATAATATGACTCAAAATGCACGAGAAATCGTGCATTTTTGCTAAATTATGGCATCTTGACACCTATATGCGCTTGTGTTACACTTAAACTATCAAAGTATAGGGGAAATCCCGAAGAGAATACTTTGCGGAGGAAAAAATGAAAAGAAAAAAATTATTGTTTATATTGACGGCGCTTATACTTACAGCCGTTCTTGCGGTGGCGTTGGTCGGCTGCGTGAACAACGACGATCCTGACGACAACGGAGGAGATACTCCTCCCGGCCCGACCACTCAGGACGTGACCTTAAGCGTCGATCAGGTGAAGGATTATCTCGATAAGATTGAAATCAATCTCGAAGCCAATCCGACGATGACTTATTTTGACGGTTATTCCGACAGTACGATGTCTTACAGCGTAACTAACGGCGTCGCCGCTTTTTCTTCGACTTTCTACGAGAACGACGCTTTAGTTACCGTCTACGTCGGGCCTTGGGCGGCGTCTTACAGGACGGTCACGATAGTCGACTATGGCAGTTATATGGAGGCTTCATATCAGGACTTGCTTAAGCACGAATACCTCGATATGAAAGAGGAGGCGGAAGAATTTATGTCCGTTATAAATTTTTATATAACGGAATTTAAAACACTGTATAACGATTTCAAAACCTTGTATCCCGACCTTGCTTACGAAAATTATTCGGGTACGGAATATGCTGACGGACATATATATCTGGAATGGAAGTTCTCCTCGCTCGCGGGAGATTCTGCTATGGATATGACCGCTACGCTTTCTACCGATACGGCTAAAAAAGTAACTGAATTTACCATCGGTTCAAAAAAGATGGAAGGTTTTGTCAGCGACGCATTCGATGCGTCCGAAAGTTCGAATCTGTCGGTGCAAGTCGAATACGGCGAAGTCGTGAATATCCCCAACAACGGGACCAACGGAAACACAACCGGAGACGTCACGATTTATACGGCTTACGGCGATTTCCCCACGGATTTTACTACGACTTACGAGGCGGGCAGCACGGTTACCTTACCTTCGGCACCGATAAATACCGGACTCAGCGACAGTGCCTTCCTCGGTTGGTATTACGACAGCAATTACGAATACCCCGTAGAGAACAATGCTTTCGAAATAGGCTATTCGAGTAGGTCCGTGAAAGTTTATCCGAAATTCAGTCTGACTCAGCCGCAACTTGTCTTAAACGGAGGAAGTTTGCCTGACGAGGACAACGAAAATATCAAAAACATAGTAACATTAAGCGAATATAACTATATAAGGCCCTCTAAAGACGGTTACGTTTTCGACGGCTGGTATTTCGACGCCGAATTTACCGTTAGACTCGACTGGAGCGATAATTCTTTTGTGGAAGGCGAAAAACTTTACGCCAAATACATCAAGAAAGTGACCGTTGATTTCGTGACTAACGCCGATTACGAGATCGTACGGCAGCGAGTCGCCCCCGGGGACTATATCACCCTTCCGATAGTTTATAAGAAAGGCTATTCTTTTGACGGTTGGTATAAGGACGCAGCTTTGACCGAACCTTTCGTCGGTCAATACGCTCCCGACAGCGACCTTACTCTTTACGCCAAATTCAAGGAAGGGATAACGGTCAATCTCGTTTATTACGATAATTTTAAAAATTCTTCGAGTACGCCGAAATACTATGTCGTCTCCAAGAACGGGAGTCTTGCAGAACTTACGGGCACGTTGAACGAGATAGGAAGAATCGTCGATCAGGACGGACAGGGGAAATTGTTCACCCGTTGGGCTATAGACAAAAACGGTACGCCCATATCGGCTTATCCTACCTCCGAAGTGACTTATTATGCCTATTACACCGCTCCTGCGAAACTGATTACTAAAATTCCCGGAGGGTACGAAGCCGAGTATTACGATACGTTACAAAGCGCTTATCTCAACAACGGAGCAAACTATACTTTTGAAGAATGGCTGAATATGCAGGAATTCGAAAATACCTTGCTTTATAATTCGGGAATGGACATCAATCAGTATAAGCCTGATTTCTGGTACATCGACGAAGCCTGCACGCAGAAAGCCGATCTCTCCGTTTGGCCGACCGTCAATACCACTCTTTATATGAAGATAGTACCGAGAGAAAAGATTACGTTTAACTATAACGGCAGTACGATTTCCACGTTTATTTTCGATACCGATTATCCCGATGCAAACAGCGTTTACGAGTATTTAAACTATTACGGCTTGCTGCCGGGCGACAGCTGGGCGTTGGGAATCGATTCTTCTAATATGCTGGAAGGCTGGTATACCGACGTGGCATTAACGCAGAAATACGAGATTTCAAGGGTAGACGGGGACTTCCCGGACGAAAGTATATCCCTTTACGCCAAAGTTACGGAAAATTACAATTTTATCGTCAATGCGAACGTAGAAAGCATCACCACAGACGGTGACTTCAGAATGGGCAACGACGCTTTCCCGGGGTTGGGCGGAAGCGGTTATACGAAATCGCTCCTTAAGTCGGATATATACTACGATATGATAACCAACGATAATACTTTTGCCGAATATATGACGCAAAAGGAAGGTATGTGCCAGGAAACTACCGTTTTATATGACTATACTACCTCTAAAAATTACGTCTTTACCGGGTTCTATACCGACGCCGAATGTACGCAGAAGTACGTTCCCGGAGCGGAAATGGATTCCGCAGTCACCATATATTTCGGTTGGCAGGAACAACAGTCGGCATAAACGGCAGATCGAGGGAAAAGATTTTTATTTTCGAAACAGGCCCGAACGGAAGTTCGGGCTTGCTTTTATTTGGTGACTTTACCCGTTGCGGCGTCCTGGAATATCAACCAGTAACCGTCGTAAGGACGCATATCGGGGACGGTCAGCCAGGAAGCCATTTCGTCGGCGATACGGGGAGGCGTTACGTTTTTTCTGCCGGGAACGCCGTAACCTAACAGTACGATTCTGCCGTTTTCGGACAGTTTACCCACGACGTAATAGTCCTCTCCGTCGTAATTTATCTTCACCCATTCCGAATCGGGGATAAGGGCGGAAAGTTTTTTTTCGGTAGGATAAACGACGAACAGTTCCTCGTACCGCTCCTTTATGCCGCTATAAAAGTCCTTATTATCGGCGGATACGGTTTCTTTGATCTGTTCGAGATCGGCGACGCTTAATTCTTCGTTTTCCGCCTTTTCGGGAACGGGATCGTCCGATACGGGCAGGGGAACATCTTCGTCGACAGGAGCATTTACGGGAGAGGTCGCCGAAGAAAAATAATCCTTCATTTCCTTTATTTTTACCGTCATACCGCCTTTTGCCACGGTTTTACCGTTTTCCATAATAAGACAGCCGAGGGAATCGTTTTGCGCAAAAGCTACGTTATCCAAAGGAATTTCGGTTTTTTCCCCCTCGAGAAAGAAAAAAACAGGGTCGGACGAGCCGATTTTGATGCCTGCCTGCATACCTTTACGGAATCCGTCGCCGACTATTTTGACGCCCACGTCCTCGCCGACTCTGATGACAGACAAATATCCTTCCGCACTTTCGCCGTTAAGAATAACCGTTTTCTTGATTAAATTCATACTTCCTTTCCTCCGATAATTAAAAATATATGTTCGGGAAACGTAGCATATTCGGAATAAAATTTTTCTTATCGGGAAAAAAGATAGGTATGGAAAATCAGGAAGTAAAAGAAGCGCTCATAGTGGGAGCGTCGAGCGGTATCGGAGCGGAGACCGCCGCATTGTTTTTGGCAAAGGGCTATTCCGTCACCAATCTGAGCAGGGGGGAATGTAAGATAACCGGAGTAAGGAATCTTCTCTGCGACGTTACCGACGGCGAAAAACTCGATAAAGTCCTGGAGAATTATCTTTCGGACGGGAAGGGACTGAAAACGGTGGTGTATTCGGCGGGATTTTCCATGGCGGCGCCTTTGGAATATGCCGAGGAAAAGGATATAAAATATCTTTACGAGGTAAACTTTTTCGCATTTTTGAAAATACTCGGAAAAACTTTACCTTATCTGAAGCAAAACCGAGGCACGTTCTGCGTCATAAGCAGCGTGGGAGGAGCGATTCCTATTGCTTACGACGCATATTATTCCTCGTCCAAAGCCGCAGTCAATATGGCGGTCAACGCCCTTAGACAGGAGTTCGCTCCTCTCGGCGTAAGGATAATTTCCGTCATGCCCGGCGGCACCAAAACCAACTTTTCTTTCAAAAGAAAAATATATCCTTATGCCGACGTGAACGGTTATGCCGAGGATATGAATTCCGCCGTAAAGACCTTACAGGGGATAGAACAAAAAGGAATGAAACCCTCCGCCGTAGCCAAGACGATCTATAGAAAATGCACTTCGAAATACGCTTATTCGGGAGTTTATGCCGCAGGGGCGATAAATAAAATTTTGATAGCATTTACCCGTATATTGCCGCAACAGCTCTTTGCCGGGCTGGTGTCGCTCGTTTATTTCGGGAAGGAGAAGGGAGAGTGAAAGAACTCAATAAAAAAGGACGGCAGTCCGTCCTTAATAAGTTTTGGTCAAATCTCAGCCGCGCTCTTTTGCCGAAAGGTAGGTGAGTTGCTTTTTCAGATCGTACAGCTCGTTGGAAAGGTCCACCTTGTATTTGTGAGGATTGACCAAACGGGTGTATTCTTCCCAGAATTCCGCTCTGCGTTCTTTGGCAAAAGCCGCCACTTCCTTCAAGGAGGGACACTCGTATACCCTTTCTCCTTCAACGAAAATTTCCGTCATAAGGTTGCGCATAGTGTATTTGTCAAAGGTGGTCTTTTTCCAGGTTTCCACGGGGTGGAAAACGGTAAGTGGCTTGCTGACGTCGAAAGTTTCGCTCCGCAAAGCTATGAGGTCGGCTTTAGCCATTCCGTCTTCTCCGTATATACGGTAGGTGGTTTTGATACCGGGATTGGTTATCTTCTCTACGGTATCCGAAAACTTCATTTTGGGAACCCATTTTCCGTTTTCGTACAGACAGGACATTTTATATACGCCGCCGAGAGCGGGCGTTAGGGAACTGGTTATGAGTTTGGTCCCGATACCGTAAAGGTCGATCTTCGCGCCTTGCTGGTTGAGAGAGGAGAGGATATATTCGTCTATATCTCCGCTGGCGCAGATTATGCAGTCGGAGTGTCCTGCCTCGTCCAGCATTTTACGGGCTTTTTTGGACAGATAGGCGAGGTCTCCGCTGTCGAGACGGATACCTTTCGGTTTCAGTCCCTTTGCTTTCATTTCGTCGAAAACCTTGATGGCGTTCGGGACGCCGCTTTTCAAGGTGTCGTAGGTGTCCACGAGAAGAAGGGTGTTTTCGGGGTAAATTTCCGCATATGCCCGGAAGGCTTCCAGCTCGCTGTCGAAACTCATCACCCAGCTGTGAGCGTGGGTGCCGGAGCAGGGGATGTCGTACATTTTCGCCGTCAGCACGTTACTGGTGGAGGCGCAACCGCCGATTATGGCGGCTCTCGCTCCGTATATTCCTGCGTCGGGACCCTGTGCTCTGCGCAGTCCGAATTCCATTACCGCGGCATTTTTGGCTTCGTTGCAGATCTTCATAGCCTTGGTGGCGATAAGCGTCTGGTGGTTTATGATGTTAAGTAACGCCGTTTCCACCAGCTGCGCCTGATACAACGGAGCGGTCACGGTAAGAAGCGGTTCGCCGGGGAAGACGACTTCTCCTTCCCGTATCGCCGATATACTTCCCGTAAAACGGAAATTTTCCAGCGTTTTGAAGAATTTTTCCCCGAAGAGTCCCAGGCTTTTCAGATAATCTATCTCGTCTTTTTCGAAATGCAGATTTTCGATATATTCCACAGCCTGTTCCAGTCCTGCGCAGACTGCGTATTCCAAGTGTTCCTTTTCACGGAAGAACACGTCGAAATTCGCCATGGTGTCGTGTTTGCCCGTTTCCAGGTAGGCGTTCATCATCGTAAGTTGGTAAAGGTCGGTAAGTAGCGTCAGATTACGCATAAAACCTCCGTAATATCATTTTGTTTTCTTTTGTGCCTGCGGTTTTCTCTCGGGACCGCTGTTGGCGTAGAGTTCGGCGGGAATGCCTTTTTTGAACCAGATGATCTGCCCGGCTTTTAATTTCGAAACAGCCATTACGACGAGTATCGCAAGGCACGCAAGAGCGGCTATTCCGCAGAAAAGGCGGTTGGTGTTCGGGATACCGAGGATATCGGTGCTGTCTCGGAAAAATTCCATTATGAAACGTATGGTGTAGTAGAAAAATCCGTACTGGACTATTCCGCTGCCCGTCATATAAAGGTGTTTGGACAGGTACAGCATCAGCCCGAAACCTATGAGATCGGCAATGAATTCATAGAAGAAAGTCGCCTGATAGAAACCGCCTTCGGAAGCGATATATACGGCGTAAGGGAAAAATTGCAGGGAAGGATTTTCCACGGCGAGGCCGTAAAGTTCCTGATTGCAGAAATTGCCCCATCTGCCCAAAGCCTGGCTCAAAAGCAGGACGCAGATGACGGTGTCGGCGAGTTTCCAGAAACTGACTTTACGCCATTTGCACCAGATAACGCCGCCTAATATGCCTGCGGGAGCCCCCGTCATGATGGTAAGACCGCCGTCCCATATCGCAATGATGTCCACGAAATTGTCCCAGGTGAAATTATCCACTAAAAAGAACCTTTCGAAATGAGCGAACACGAAACCGAGTCTTGCGCCCACTACAGCCAGCGGAATGGCGATAAGAAACAGTTCGAGAAGGTCGTCGCTCGTCACGTTCATTCTTTTGGCAAGTTTAACGGCGACGAACAGACCTGTGAGCATAGCGCAGGTAATGATTATCCCGTACCACGCCACGTCGAATTTACCGAAAAGGGTAAAGGCTATTCTCTCTATTTTTCCGGTCCAATGCATATTATTTCTCCGTCAAAAGTTCGCACGGTCCGACGTTACGGACGGATACGCCGAAGACGTTTTCCTTTCCGAACACCGATTCCATATAGGAAAGATAAGAAGAAAATTTCGTCTTCTTGACAAAGGAAAGTATGGTCCCCGCAAAACCTCCTCCGTGCACACGGCAGGCGAGGGTATCGGGATGTCTTTCCGTTATCGCAAGGGCTAAAGCCACGGGTTGAGCCACGTCGCCTTTCGGATAGCAATTCTGTAAAAGTTCGTAACTGCTTTTTCCGCTCGCCGTGATGAGGGAAAGGAACTTTTCTTCGTCGTCGGCAACCAGCGCTTCGTAACAAGCCGACACTCTTTCGTTTTCTTCGAAGAAATGTATCGCGCGAAGCAAAGCCCTGCCGGAATAACGGTTTTTGAGATCGGGAAGCACGGCGAAAAATTCCTTTTCCTTGACCTCTCTCAGAACGCTTTTCCCGAAGTAAGCGCTTACGTCGTTCATTTCCGAACGGATGGCGGCGTATTCGTCGGTAAGGTCGCAATGGTCTCCGCCGCAATTTATGATAACGAGCTTAAGGTCGTCGAAACGCCAGTCGAGAGAACGGGCTACGGGGTCGGCAGGATCGAAAAAGTCCATATAACTTACTCCGCCGTGGGAAGCGGTAAGCTGATCCATAAGTCCCGAAGGTTTTCCGAAATAGACGTTTTCGGCAAACTGGCTTATAATGGCTTTTTCCTTGAAATCCATTTCGCCGTCGTTATAAAGCACGTTGAGAATTTCGCACAGGATAAGTTCGAAAGCGGCGCTGCTGGAAACGCCCGCCCCTTTGAAGATATTGCTCTGCATACGGGCGATAAAACCGCCGATTTTACGTTTGCGGTCGGTAAACCCTTTCAGTACGCCTTTCAATAACGCTTCGCTTGTGCCGAATTTACATTCGTCGATTTTGTCGTCGTCGAGTTTTACCGTAAAAGCCGGGTATCCCGCACTTTGTACGGTTATGAAATCGTCGTCGGTGGCGACTACCGCAGCGGCTACGTCCATATCGATAGCCGAAGCTATGACGAAACCGTGGTTGTGGTCGGTGTGGTTGCCGATGAGTTCGGCTCTGCCGCTTGCCGAAAAGAAACGTATTTTGCCGTTGAGACCTTCGGTAAGAGAGGAATATCTCTCCGCAACCGCTTCGACATCCGAGTCGTAAAGCTTTGTCGCAGAGGCGAGGAAGGTATCGTTTTTAAGTAAACTTTCTTTGGTCAAAGCCCTTGCCATAACAAGCTCCTTTTTGATATACTATAGTATAATTGAGTATAACAAAAATCAATAATTTTAGCAAGCTATTTTTAGCCTGGCGGAGGGTGTTATGAATCGTGAAACAGGGAATTTAATCGCAGACCTCGTCCTTTACGGACGGAACGAACTGGGACTTGGTACGGAGGACGCCGTTTATGCGTCCAACCAGCTTCTGGAACTTCTGGAAGCGGAGCCTGCCGACCGCGCGGGGAAGGTCGCTCCCTTGAACGAAACTTTGAACGGACTGATTTCCCACGCTTTGGAAAAAGAAATAATAGATGAAGGCGACGAGCTTCGTTTCGAAACCAAACTTATGGGTTTGGTTACCCCTTCTGCGGGTTTGGTGGTTCGTAACTATTTCGACGAACTTCGTAAAGGCGGGGCGAAATCCGCCACCGATTATCTTTATCGCATATCGGTAAACAACAAATATATCCGTATGGAGGACATCTCCCGCAATATCCGCTGGTACGCCGACGGACCTAAGGGGACGATAGGAATTACCATCAATCTTTCCAAGCCCGAAAAGGACAACAAACAGGTGGCGGCAGAACGCAACGCCGCTCAGGTGAAATATCCCAAGTGTATGCTTTGTTTGGAGAACATAGGTTTTTGCGGAACTGCGACGCACCCGGCAAGGCAGACTTTGAGGATAGTTCCGTTGGAACTGGACGGAGAAGACTGGCATATGCAGTACTCGCCTTATATGTACTACGACGAACATATCATAGTATTTTCCGACGAACACCGTCCCATGGCGGTCACGGGAGGGACGTTCCGCAGGCTTCTCGACTTTGTCGATATGTATCCGCATTATTTCCTGGGCAGTAACGCAGACCTCCCGATAGTGGGCGGTTCCATTCTGTCCCACGACCATTATCAGGGCGGGAAAAAGGTGTTGCCGATGTTTTTGGCTAAAGACAGGGAAGTCTGTTACGAAAAGGACGGCGTAAAGGTGACCTTGAAAGACTGGTACAACTCGGTGGTGTCGGTCAGCGGTACCGACAAGAAAGCCGTCGCCGCCCGTTGCGAAAAAATCCTTGCCGTGTGGAGGAATTATTCCGACGAAAGCGTGGGGGTTCTTTCGCACACAGGGGACGTGCCGCACAATACCGTTACGCCCATTGCCACCAAAACGGGAGAGGTGTACCGCATCGATATGATCCTCCGCAACAACCGTACCGACGAAGCGCACCCCGACGGGATATTCCACCCCACCGCCGATATGCACAACATAAAGAAAGAAGGTATAGGAATTATCGAAGCTATGGGCTTGTTTATTCTGCCCGGTCGTCTTAAGAAGGAAATTTCCGCGGCAATTAAATTGCTCGGACAGGAAAAAATCGACTTTGCCTCCCTTAACGACGATCCCGTGTTGGCTAAACACCTCGGGATGATAGCCTCTATAGCGGCGTCGGGACTTTCCCTTTCGGCGGGGGACGCACAGAAAAAAATCATCGACTACGTCAACGCAACCTGTCTGAAAATCCTCGATTGCACGGCGGTATTCAAATCCGACGAAAAAGGGCGGGCTGCTTTCGCAAAATTCGTTAACGCCATTTCCGACTGACAGATTTTACCTTTATTAAGGTAATTTTAACGGATTTATGTTATTATACCGAACGGAGGAGTTATGAAAGTACGCTTAAAAGTTACGGCTTTAATTTTCGTATGCCTTCTTTCGGTATTGCTTTTTGCCTGCACCGACGGGGAAATAACCTCGCTTACGCCTTTACGGGAACAAATTTATCTGCAACTCGACAAGTCTGTCGTAATAGACGATTACGTTACCGTTACGGGGAAAGGCAAACTCGGCTATACCGTGGAAAATCCCGAAGTGCTGAGACTTGACGGCAATCGGGTGACGGGAATAGCCGCAGGGACCGGCTACGTCACCGTTACCGGCGGAACGGCGAGCTGTCGGCTGAAAATAACGGTCATCGATTCCTCGGTGATAGAAGTTACCTTGTCCGATGCAACTTACACTTACGACGGAGAGAAGAAGTATCCGCTTCTTTCGGGGAAAATACCCGAAGGAGCGACCGTGAAATACTATTGCGACGGAGAAGAATTCGACGGGGCGGCGTTACCGGGAATTTATAATATTAAGGTGGAGGTGCTGCCTCCCGAGGGAATGACGGTGGAATATCTGTCCGACGAAGCCGTTCTTACGATAAACAAAGCCGTTCTCGATTTGAGCGGAATTAGTTTTCCCTCTTTGACGCTCCCTTACGACGGACAGCCCAAGACCTTGCTTCTGAAAGGAGAACTTCCCGACGGAGTGACGGTCCGTTACGAAAACAATACCGCTACCGACAGCGGAACTTATATAGCGAAAGCCTATCTGCAAGCCGACGAAACGATCTACGTTTCGCCCGCGCCTTTGACGGCGAGGCTGTCGATAACCAAAATAGAATTCGAATTTTCTTACGGAGATTTTGAGACATTTTCCCTTTCTTACGACGGAAAAACGCATATTCCCGTAATAGATCTGCCCGACGGGCTTAATGCCGAGTATTACGTTTACCGTCAATCCGCCAAAGAAAAATATATTCCGCTGGAAGATTATCTTTCCGCATACGCCTCGGAAAAACCCTTCGTAAACAGCGGAACGTATATTCTCAAAGCGGTATTTTCCTCGAATGAAGAATATTTGAAAAATTATACCCTGCCTGCCGATAAGGAAATAGAGATCCGTATCAAGAAAGCAGACTTCGTCAATACCCTCGTCTGGGAGGACGACGGACCTTTCGTTTACGACGCAAGTCCCGTTACGGTGGGGGTGGGAGAGGGTCACTCCGTCCGTCTTATCGGCAAAATGCCTTCGGGCGTCAACGGAGAGTTCCCCGAAAGCGTGACGGTAACTTTCGTTTACGGTAAAAACAAAGGCACCACCCTTAATTTTACCGACGCCGGAAGATATACCGTAAAAGCGACCTTTACGATGCCTTCGGGGTATTCGGTAAATTACAATCAGCTTGCCGAAATGACCTATTCTTTCGTAATATCCAAAGCCGAATACGGAAAACCCTTTACCTTCGAGCCGACGGACGAAAGCGGAAAGGATTTTTCTTCGCCGCAGGGCTACGACGGTTTTACACATACCTTCGGACTTAAGTTTTCTTCGGAAGAAGAAGAAATAGCCTTTCTTACCGACGTGGCGGTTTCCTATTATTATAAAAAAGACGGTGGGAAGGAAATTTCTTGCGGTGAAAATCCCGTTTCCGTCATCGACGCGGGCGAGTACGTCATAGGTTACCGTCTTGCTTTCCGTAGCGAAACTTTCGGTAAAAATTATATTTTGCCCGAGAACGGGGAAATTTCCGTAGTCATAACCCCCGTAGTTTACGATATGACAAAAGTGGTTTTCGCCGACGAAACGGTCACTTATGACGGGAACGCCCATTCCTTGGAAGCGAAGGGTTTGCCTGCCGACGTATCCGTAAAATATACGGGCAACGGACAGAAAAACGCCGGGACTTATACGGTAAGAGCGGATTTTGCGGTGGCGGGGATGTTGAATAAGAATTACGTTTTGCAGGGGAAAAACGGCGAAATAGATTATCTCGAAGCTGTTTTGACGATAAACAAGGCGCCTTCTCCGATAGAGGAAGCCGACCTGAAGGTCTATTCCGTCACGGGCGGCGTTTACGACCCGAATAAAACTCTTTCCAACTATACCGTGACGGGACCCGACTCTTTCGTAAGGTGGCGGTATCCCGCTACCACGCCCGTTTGCAACGTGGATTTTTACGAGGCCGTCTACAATCCCGACTCTGCCAATTACCTGGACGGATATTTCGATTTGACTCTTAAGGTTACCCCTATGGCTCTCGACGGGAACCTGATAAGCGTTTCCGATCAGTTCCGACCCTATACGGGAAAAGCCGTTTCGCCGGAAATTTTTTACGACGGGACGGCGAGCGGACTTTTTATAAGCGAATACGTTTGCGAAAGCGGAGCCGTCGAGGAAGGGAAGCATATCCTTACGGATTTTACGGTAACGCTCAAGGATACGGTAAATTACTCTTTGGAAAACGCCCCCGTCTTTTCCTCTTTGACATTATATATCTACAATCCGAGCTTGTACGTTTACGAGGGGCTGCAGCTTAAGAGATATATAGGCAATCAGAGCGCCGTTTCCGTACCCGAAGGGACGGAGTCGGTTTACAGCGGAGCTTTTTCGGGGAAAGGAGCCGTGGTCTATCTGACCCTTCCCGAAAGCTTAATTTCCCTTTCCGCCAACGCTCTTTCGGGGTTGTCCTCTTTAACCGAGCTTACCCTGCCCTTCCTCGGACAAAACAAATCGACGCCTGGGGCGTTGAAAGACGTTTTCGGCGGAGCGGTACCTTTCTCTTTGGCGAGGGTGACGGTGACGGCTATAGATTACGTTCCCGAAAACGCTTTTCTGAACGAAGGGTATCTTTTTTACGTCGCATTTTCCCGGCCCGTTCTCGAGATAGGCGCTCACGCTTTCGACGGATGCGAGTCGCTTAAGGCGGCGGCGTTCCCCGACGTCCTTTCGATAGGGGAAAGCGCTTTCAGGAAGTGCTTTGCGCTGGAGGAACTGGCTCTGCCTTTTGTCGGCTCGTCGGCAGCAAGCCAGGAGGGCATAACCCGAATTTTCGGTTCGAACGCCGGAGAGAACGCCTATTCCGATTACCGTCTGAAAACCTTCGACCTTTCCTCGGGGACTATCGTTTCTCTTCCCGAGAAAGCCTTTGCGGATATGGCTTCGCTGGAAAGGATAATTTTCCCGTCTTCTCTTAGGATAATAGGCAGGCAGGCGTTCGTCGGGATTAAAGCCGAAATAGAGCTTAACGAGAATTTCACCGAAATAACCGACGGTATGTTTTACGGTTATCTCGGGACGGAATTGACTTTGCCGTCCTCGGTCACCGCCATAGGACGGGAGGCGTTCCGCAATGCGTCCGACCTCAAGTCCTTGACTTTGCCCGCAAGCGTGCGTTATATCGCCGAATACGCTTTTGCCGGGGTCAAAGGACAAATCGTCTTTGCGGAAAATTCCCTTTATTCGGCGGTGGAAAAGCGGGCTTTTGCCTTGTACGGCGGAAGTTACGTCGGACTGCCTTCCTCGGTCACGAGGATAGGAGATTACGCCTTCGAGGGAAGCTCCTTGACTACCGTGACCGTCCCGTCTGCGGTCACCGAACTCGGCGATTACGTTTTTTATAACTGTAAATCTCTGTCTTCTGCGACGGTGGAAACGTCCTACGTTTCTTCGAGAATGTTTGCAGGGAACGAGAAATTGGAAAAAATCACCTTGAAAGGCGTTACGACGATAGAAAATTACGCTTTCGAAAATTGCGTCAAGTTCTTAACCGTCGCCTTCGACGAGTCGGTGAGGAAAATAGGCGATTACGCTTTTACCGGGTGTTACGCTCTTTCGGTGGTTTCCTTTGCGTCCTCCGAAACACCCGTTTTCGGCACGAGTCCCTTCCCGACTTCGCAGAAAATCGGAGTTTACGTCCCCGAAGTCGCTCTTTCGCAATATAAAACCTTGCTGGAAATTTATTCGAATATCAGCGTTTACAAGGCGGGTTGAGGACGTTTGCGACAAAAACCGACTCGATTTACTTTCCGTCTTTTCCTTAAGGGAAGGGCGGATTTTGTTTTTTTGAAAAAAATACGGTTATTTTTTAATTTTTACGAAAAAAATATTTGACAGGCTTGACGGGCTGTGGTAATATGATAAGGCTGTTATTAGGGTAGATGTGGGAGGTTACTGCGCAATCGGATAGTTTCCACGGACTTACGCAACCGCACGACGGGGGCGACTAACTGAAATAGAGGGTGTGCAAACGCCGGATAAGTGTGAAAGTTAGGTAAAACACAGGAGGTAAAAACATGGCAGGTCAAAAGATCAGAATCAAGTTAAAAGCTTATGACCACAATCTCATCGACACTTCGGCTTCCAAAATAGTCGATGCGGTGAAACGCACCGGAGCCAGTATTTCCGGACCTATCCCTCTCCCCACCGAGAAGGAGATCGTCACCATACTGCGTGCTCCACATAAGTACAAGGACAGCAGAGAGCAGTTCGAGTTACGGACCCACAAGAGACTTATAGACATCTATAATTCCACTTCCAAAACCGTCGACGCTCTTATGAAACTCGATTTGCCGGCAGGCGTCGATATTCAGATAAAGTTATAATAGGAGGCTTATAAATGAAAAAGGCTATTTTAGGCAGAAAGTTAGGTATGAGCCAAATATTCACTTCCGACGGCAGAATGATACCCGTCACGGTAGTTGAGGCGGGACCCTGCCCCGTAGTACAGGTCAAGACCGTCGCTAAAGAAGGTTACGATGCGGTTCAGGTCGCATTCGGCGAAATCAAGGAAAAGAACGTTACCAAACCTCTCAAAGGTCATTACGGCAAAGCCGGCGTGAACGCCAAACGCGCATTGAGAGAATTCCGTTTCGACGATTGTTCCTCTTATGCGGTAGGTAACGTCATTACCTGCAACGTATTCGCTCTCGGCGACAAAGTTACCGTGGTGGGCACCACCCGAGGCAGAGGATACACCGGCGTTATCCAGAGATGGAACGCTCAGAGAATAGGCCCCATGACTCACGGTACCGGACCCATCCACAGAAGCGTTGGTTCCATGGGTGCGAACTCCGATCCCAGCCGTGTGTTCAAGAACAAGAAAATGGCAGGTCAGTACGGTAACGAACAGGTCACCGTCAAGAACCTGGAAGTGGTACGCATAGACGAAGCGAGAAACCTTTTGCTCATCAAGGGCGGTATTCCCGGAGCCAAAGGCAGCCTGGTCATCGTCAAGGCGTAAGGGAGGTAGTACTATGGAATTAAAAGTATTCAACACTAAAGGTAAGAAAGTGAAAACGATTACCGTAAGCGACGCAGTATTCGGAGCCGAATACAACGAAGCTCTCATTCATCAGGTGGTCGTAGCTCAGCTCGCCAACAAACGCCAAGGCACCAAAAGCACGCTGACCAGAACCGAAGTTCGCGGCGGCGGCATCAAACCGTGGCGTCAGAAGGGTACCGGACGTGCCCGTCAGGGCAGCACCCGTGCTCCGCAGTGGAGACACGGCGGCGTGGTTTTCGCTCCGAAGCCCAGAGATTTTTCCAAAAAAATCAACAAACAGATGAAAGCTCAGGCGTTCAAGAGCGCATTGAGCCAGAAATTGAGACAGGACGAACTGGTGGTTCTGGACGCTATCAACCTCGCCGAAGGCAAAACCCGTCTTATGGCTGAAGTCTGCGCCGCTCTCGACGCAGGCAAGAAAGCTTTGTTCGTACTCGGCGACGCCAACGAAAACGTCGTTCGCGCCGCACGCAATCTGCCAGAGGCAGCCACTATTTCCGCCGATATCCTTTCGGTACTCGACCTTGTCGCAGCAAACAAGGTGTTCCTTACCGCGGACGCCGTCAAGAAAATCGAGGAGGTCAACGCATAATGAACAATTACGATATTATCATCAAGCCCGTTCTTAGCGAAAAAAGTTACAACGGCGTTGCCGATAAAGATTATACTTTCATCGTTATGGCGCAGGCTTCCAAAACCGAAATCAAAAACGCCGTAGAACACGTTTTCGGAGTTAAAGTCGCAAGAGTAAACGTAGCTAACTACGACGGAAAACTTAAACGTATGGGCAGAACTCAGGGTAGACGTTCCTCTTACAAAAAGGCTTACGTCAAACTTACCGCCGACAGCAAGCCCATCGAGTTCTTCGAGAGCTTGTCGTAAGGAAGGAGGGTAAAATGGCTATTAAGAGATACAAACCTACCAGCCCGGCACGCAGATTTTTCACGGTTTCCGACTTTGCGGAAATCACCTGCACCAAACCGGAAAGAAGTTTGCTGGAAAGCAAGAATAAGACCGGCGGCAGAAACGCCAACGGCAGAATTACCGTCAGACACATCGGCGGCGGAAACAGACAGAAATACCGTATCATCGACTTCAAAAGAAACAAAGACGGTATCCCCGCAGTCGTCAAGACCGTGGAATACGATCCCAACCGTTCGGCTAACATCGCTTTGGTGTGCTACGCCGACGGAGAGAAGAGATACATTCTCGCTCCTTTGGGATTGTCGGTGGGCGACACCGTTATGAGCGGAGAAGGCTGCGACATCAAAGCCGGCAACTGCCTCCGTCTTGCGGATATCCCCGTAGGTACGATGATCCACAATATCGAATTACAGCCCAAACGCGGCGGCCAGATCGCCCGCAGCGCCGGAAGTGCGGCGCAGCTCATGGCTAAGGAAAACAACAAAGCCACGCTCCGTATGCCCAGCGGCGAAATGAGATACGTGCCTTTGGAATGCAGAGCCACCGTCGGACAGGTCGGCAACCTCGAACACGAAATCGTGAGTTTGGGTAAGGCCGGACGTAAAAGACATATGGGCGTCAAACCTACCGTACGCGGTTCCGTCATGAACCCTTGCGACCACCCGCACGGCGGCGGCGAGGGCAAGAGCCCGATCGGAAGACCCGGACCCGTTACTCCTTGGGGAAAACCCGCTCTCGGTTACAAGACCCGCAAGAAGAACAAGACGTCCAACAAGTCTATTATCAAGCGTATAAACTAACAGGAGGAGCAAATGAGCAGATCTATAAAGAAAGGTCCCTATGTGCATGAAAGCCTTAAGAAAAAGATTTTGGCAATGAACGCCTCGGGCGACAAAAAACCCATCAAAACCTGGTCTCGTGCCTCCACTATATTCCCCGAATTTGTCGGACACACCATAGCCGTTCACGACGGAAAGAAGCACGTTCCCGTATATATTACCGAGGATATGGTCGGATTGAAACTGGGCGAATTCGCCCCCACCAGAATTTTCCGTGGACACGCCGGAAGCAAGACCACCGGAAAGAAATAGGAGGTAAGAAATGGGAAAAACTTATTTGAAAGCAGTTAAAAGAGCCGAGCAGGCGGACAGAAGACCTCACGCTTGCGCCAAATATATCCGTATCTCTCCTTATAAAGTAAGAGCGGTACTGGACCTTATCAGAAACAAGAGCTACCGTGAAGCGGTGGGCATTCTGGAAAACCTCAACAAATCTTCTTCCGAACCGGTATTGAAGGTATTGAAGAGTGCGGGAGCCAACGCCGAAAACAATCTCGGATACAACACCGACGAACTTTACGTCGCTAAATGTTTTGCCGACCAGGGCCCCACTCTCAAAAGATACATCGCCAAAGCTCACGGCAGAGCGGGCGGACTTTTGAAGAGAACCAGTCACATCACCGTCGTACTCGACGTCGTGAACAAATAGGAGGTATACAAATGGGTCAGAAAGTTAATCCGCACGGTTTAAGAGTAGGAGTTATCAACGGCTGGGATACCCAATGGTATGCCGACAAAAAGACCTTCGCAACCAACCTTGCGCAGGATGACAAAATAAGGAAAACTCTGAAAAAAGATTATTATAACGCCGCCGTCAGCAAGATTATGATCGAGCGTGCCGCCAACACCGTTACCGTCAATATGTACTGCGGTCGTCCGGGAGTTGCGATAGGCAAGGAAGCCAGCGGTATCGCCGCCATCAAGAAGACGGTGGAAAAGATCGTTCCCGGCAAGGTCATCAATATCAACGTACTTGAAGTCAAGAAAGTGGATATCGACGCACAGCTTGCCGCCGAAAGCATCGCCGCCAATCTGGAAAAGAGGATTCAGTTCCGTCGTGCTATGCGTCAGGTAATGGGCAGAGCCATCAAGAGCGGAGCCCTGGGCGTAAAGACCATGGTAAGCGGTCGTTTGGACGGAGCGGAAATCGCCAGAAGCGAACATTACAGCGAAGGAAGCATACCCCTGCAGACTCTGAGAGCGAACATCGACTACGGTTTTGCTCAGGCTAAGACCACCTACGGTATCATCGGAGTCAAGGTATGGATCTACAAAGGTGAGGTATTCACCAAGCAAGGAAAAGGAGGAGATGCGTCATGTTAATGCCTAAGAGAGTAAAGAGAAGAAAACAGCACAGGGGCAGAATGACCGGTAAAGCCAACAAAGGTAACGTGATCGCTTACGGCGAATACGGACTTGTGGCTCAGGAACCGAGCTGGATCACCTCTAACCAGATAGAGGCAGCCCGTGTAGCCATGACCAGATATATCAAGCGTGGCGGTAAAGTTTGGGTAAACATCTTCCCCCACAAACCCATTACCAAGAAACCCGCCGAAACCAGAATGGGTTCCGGTAAAGGTAGTCCCGAGTACTGGGTAGCGGTAGTAAAACCCGGCAGAGTCCTGTTCGAAATGGCGGGAGTAAGTGAAGACATCGCCAGAGAGGCGTTGCGTCTTGCGGCAAATAAACTGCCCATCAAGTGCAAGTTTATGAAGAAAGAAGACGAAGCAGCGGAGGGTGAAGAATAATGAAAGCGATTAAATTTTTTGAAATGAGCACCGAAGAGCTTAACAACAAGTTAGGCGAACTGAAGGCAGAGTTATTCAATCTCCGTTTCAAACACGCCGCGCGTCAGCTCACCAATCCTGCGGTTTTGGTGGAATGCAAGAGAAACATAGCGAAAGTAAAGACTATTTTGCGTCAGCGCGAACTCGGCATCAGTGCGGAACCCGTCAAGAAGGCGAAAAGAAGCGCGAAGAAATAGGAGGCAGTGAATAATGGAAAGAAATCTCAGAAAATCGAGAGTAGGCATAGTGGTCAGCGACAAAATGGACAAGACCATAGTTGTTGCCGTAGTAAGGAAGGTCAAGCACCCTCTTTACAAGAAGTACATTACCAGGACCAAGAAGTTTAAGGCACACGACGAACTCAATCAGTGCGGCATAGGCGACAAGGTCGAAATAGTCGAAACCCGACCGATTTCCAAGGACAAATGCTGGAGACTGGCCGAGATTATCGAGAAGGCTAAATAAGGAGGACGGACAATGATACAACCACAATCCAGATTGAAAGTAGCCGATAATTCCGGAGCCAAAGAAATTATGTGCATAAGGATACTCGGCGGAAGCTACGTCAGAAGCGCCAACATCGGCGACGTGATCGTAGCCAGCGT
The DNA here is from genome assembly GCA_949285605.1 of uncultured Christensenella sp. Classification (GTDB taxonomy): domain Bacteria; phylum Bacillota; class Clostridia; order Christensenellales; family DTU072; genus CAG-1782. Next base: position 31,821 of record CASDZI010000014.1, on the reverse strand, counting down.
CAAATCCGCCGCCCCCAACGGCACCGTTAAGAAGGGCGACGTGGTGAAAGCCGTTATCGTCCGTACCCACAAAGGTATAATGAGAGCCGACGGTTCCCACATCAAATTCGACGACAACGCAGCGGTTATCATCGACAATCAGAAACAACCCCGCGGGACTCGTATTTTCGGGCCGATCGCCAGAGAATTGAGAGAGAAGGACTATATGAAGATCATTTCTCTCGCTCCCGAGGTTCTGTAGGAGGTAAAGGATGAAATTAAGTGTTAAGAAAGGCGATTATGTAAAAATCATCGCGGGCAGCGACAAAGGCAAGACCGCACAGATAATTGCGGTGGATGCCGAGAAAGGCAGAGTTACCGTCGAAGGTAAGGACGTAGGACAGGTCAAGAAAGCGGTCAAGGCGAGAAAAGCCTCCGACAAGAGCGGTATCATCAATATGCCCAAGACCGTGGACGCTTCCAACGTAATGCCCATCTGCGCTTCCTGCGGAAAAGCCACCCGTGTAAAACACGCCATAGTGGACGGCAAAAAAGTCCGTATGTGCAAATGCGGAGCTGTGCTGGAAACCAAGAAGAAAGAAGAAAAGAAGGCTAAGGCGACCGTGCGTAAACGCAGCACCAAGAAAACCGCCGAAGTCGTCAATCCCAATCCCGATACCTCTCTGGACGCAGCCGTAGGGATCGCCCCCGACGTTTCCGAACTCGAGGCTCCCGCCGAAACCAAGGTAATCGAATAGGAGGCAAAGAATGGCAGAAAAATACGTTAACAGAGTAAAAGCGCGTTACGCTACCGAAGTAGTCCCCGGACTCATCAAAACTTTCGGTTACAAGAACGTGATGCAGGTACCGAAACTGGAAAAGATAACCCTCAATATGCGTTTGGGCGACATTAAAGACAACGCCAAATCCATGCAGATAGCGGTAAACGAACTGGAAAAGATAGCCGGACAAAAAGCCGTGGAAACCAAGGCGAAGAAATCCGTAGCCAACTTCAAAGTTCGTCAGAATATGGTAGTCGGAGCGAAAGTTACCTTGAGAGGAGACCGTATGTGGGACTTCTTCGACAAGCTCATCAGCATCGCTCTTCCCCGTGTCCGTGACTTCAAAGGCGTCCCGACCGACAGTTTCGACGGCAGAGGAAATTACGCTTTGGGTATCAAGGAACAGCTCCTCTTCCCCGAAATTTCCTACGATCAGATCGAGAAAGTCCGCGGTTTCGACGTATGCTTCGTGACCACGGCGTCTTCCGACGAAGAAGCCAAAGAGCTTCTGAAACTTCTCGGAATGCCCTTTGCCAGATAGGAGGTAACAAATGGCTAAGAAAGCGATGATAAACAAGCAACAAAGAAAGCAGAAGTTTTCCACCAGAGAGTACACCCGTTGTTCTATCTGCGGCAGACCTCACGCTGTCTTGAAAAAATACGGCATTTGCAGAATTTGCTTCAGAGAGCTGGCTTACAAAGGTCAGATCCCCGGAGTGAAGAAAGCGAGCTGGTAAGGAGGTATTGAAATGGCTATGACAGACCCCATTGCAGATATGTTGACCCGTATCAGAAACGGATTGACGGCAAGACACGAAAAAGTTACCGTTCCTTCTTCCAATATGAAAATGGCTATAGCGCAGATTCTGGTCGAAGAAGGTTACGTCAAGAGCGCCAACCTTATTAAGGAAGAAGGCGACCCCCAGGGCAAGATCGAAATCGAACTGAAGTACGGAGCCAACTACTCTAAAGTTATTTCCGGACTGAAGAGAATTTCCCGTCCCGGGCTGAGAGTTTACGCCAAAAGCGACGAACTTCCCAAGGTTCTCAACGGACTGGGCATTGCGATCATTTCCACCTCCAAGGGTGTTATGACCGACAAGAAGGCTCGTGCCATAGGCGCAGGCGGCGAAGTACTCGCCTACGTTTGGTAAGGAGGTAAGATATGTCCAGAATAGGTAGATTACCCGTAGTCATTCCCGACGGAGTGAAAGTTACCGTAGACGGAAACGTGGTTACCGTAGCAGGCAAACTCGGTACCCTTTCCCAGGTTATCGAAAACAAAGATATCGTCGTAGCGGTCAACGGAAACCACGTCGAGGTCACCAGAAAGAACGAAATCAAAACCACCAAAGCCGCCCACGGTCTTTACAGAGCCCTCATCGCCAATATGGTGGAAGGCGTGAGCAAAGGCTACGAAAAGGGACTGGTTATTGCCGGCGTAGGTTACAAGGCGCAGGTCACGGGCAAGGATCTGGTCCTCAACGTAGGATATTCCCATCCCGTCAACGTCGCTTGTCCCGACGGTATAACCTTCGCTTGCCCCTCCGCTACCGAAATCAGCGTGAAAGGCATCGACAAAGTTCAGGTAGGCCAGGTCGCAGCAAACATCAAAGCCATCCGCAAGCCCGAACCTTACCACGGATACGGCATCCGTTACAAGGATGAAGTTATCCTCCGCAAAGAGGGCAAGACTGCCGGTAAATAAAGGAGTGCGTTATGATTAGCAAGATTAACAAGAACGAAATAAGAAAAGCAAGACACGACCGTATGCGCCATTATCTTAACGGTACTGCGGAGAAACCCCGTCTGAACGTATACCGTTCTCTGAACCATATTTACGCTCAGATAATAGACGACGAAGCCAATAACGGCAACGGAGCCACTCTGGTAGCGGCTTCCACCGTGGAGAAAGAGATCATGGCTAAAGTCAAGGATATGACCAAAAGCGAAGCAGGCAAGGAAGTAGGAAAAATTCTTGCAGAGAGAGCTAAAGCCAAAGGAATATCCAAGGTAGTATTCGACAGAGGCGGATACCTTTACACCGGACGCGTAGCTGCGCTTGCCGACGGTGCGAGAGAAGGCGGACTGGATTTTTAGGAGGAAGGCATGGCAAGAAACGAAAAATTCAACAGAGAGCCGAAAGACGATTTGATCAAAAAGACAGTGTCCGTCAACCGCGTTACCAAGGTTGTCAAGGGCGGACGCACGATGCGTTTTGCAGCGCTGGTCGTAGTAGGCGACGGAAAAGACAGAGTAGGATGCGGACTCGGTAAAGCCAAGGAAGTTCCCGAAGCTATCGAAAAGGCTATCAAAGCCGCTACCAAGTCCATGATAACCATTTCTACCGTGGGAAGCACCATTCCCCACGCCATAGAAGGCGTTTACGGTCGCGGCAAAGTCAAACTGATGCCCGCAGCGGAAGGTACCGGAGTTATCGCAGGCGGACCCGTCAGAGCGGTACTCGAAGTTACCGGGATAAAAGATATCCGTTCCAAGTCCATCGGCAGCAACAACCCCATCAACTGCGTCAAAGCCACCCTTAACGGACTGGCTGCGTTGAGGACGGCGGAAGAAGTCGCCAAAATGCGCGGTATCGAAACGTCCGATTTAGCGGAATAAGGAGGATTTTATTATGGCAAAACTTAAAGTTACTTTGATCAAATCCACCATAGGCAGAGTAGTCAAACAGCAGGCTACCGTGAAAGCTCTCGGGCTTAAGAAGATAGGCTCCGAGGTGATCGTGGAAGACAACGCCGCAATGCGCGGTATGGTCTCCAAAGTGAGCCACCTCGTCAAAGTCGAAGAGGTTGAGTAAGGAGGTCAGATATGAAGTTACACACTATTGCGCCGGCACCCGGAGCGGTCACCAAACCCAAAAGACTCGGCAGAGGTATAGGTTCGGGACTCGGTAAAACTTCCGGCAAAGGTCATAAAGGACAATGGGCACGCAGCGGAGGCGGCGTCAGACCCGGTTTCGAAGGCGGCACGATGCCTTTGACCCGTAGGTTGCCGAAGAGAGGTTTCAAGAACGCTCTGTTCAAGAAAGTTTACTCCATCGTCAATCTCAAAACTCTCGAGGAAAAATTCGAAAACGGAGCGGTTATCAACGCAGAAGTTCTGAAGGAAGCGGGCGTTATTTCCAAAATAGAAGCCTACGGCCTCAAAGTCCTCGGAGACGGCGAACTTACCAAGAGTTTCACCGTGCAAGCTAATAAATTCACTACTTCGGCCGCCCAGAAAATCGAACAAGCAGGCGGGAAAGCAGAGGTATTATAATGCTTCAAACCATAAAAAATGCGTTTTTATCGCCGGAAATCCGCAAAAAAATACTCCTGACTCTGGGGATACTTCTTATCTACAGATTGGGGTGTTTCGTGCCGATTCCCGGCATTAACCTTTCCGACACTTTCGGGCAGGCTTCGGAAAACGATTTTATGGCAATGCTAAGTATGATAACGGGCGGCTCGTTGCAGAACGGTACCATTTTCGCTTTGGGTATAATTCCGTTCATCAACTCCTTTATAATCATGCAGTTGCTTACCTTAATAATTCCGAAACTCGAGAAACTGTCGAAAGAAGGAGAGGAAGGCCGCAAGAAGATCAATCAGTATACCAGGTATCTTGCCATTCTTCTCGGACTTATTCAGGCTATCGGCGTTATGTTCAGCTGGAAAAGCAATATCACCGGCGTTTTCGGTTCGAACAGCGGCGTAAGCAGAGCTTTTACTATGGTATGTATAGTTATTATACTTACCGGCGGAAGTTCGTTGGTTATGTGGCTCGGCGAACGTATCACCGAATACGGCATCGGCAACGGCACTTCCCTTATAATTTTCGTAGGTATAGTTTCCTCTCTCGGGACCTCTCTCGGAACGGCTATTTTCAGCACCATTCCCTCGCAGGTTAAGGAAGGGGATCTCACCGGTATATGGTTCCTGATGGGATTTATTCTTCTCGTCATCTTACTGTTCGGACTCATAGTGTTCGTCGATCTCAGCGAACGCAGGATACCCGTTCAGTACGCAAAACAGATAAAAGGCAACAAAATGTACGGCGGACAGTCCACGCATATCCCCATCAAGGTCAATTCCGGCGGGGTTATGCCGATTATCTTCGCCTCCAGCCTTATCATGTTCCCGCAGATGATCATGCAATTCGTCGGAAGCACCAATTCCTTCGTGGTATGGTGGTACGAATGGATGGGAGTGGGAGGACACCTGTATCCTCTGTTTATGTTCCTTCTCATTATTTTCTTTGCGTATTTCTACGCTCAGATACAGTTCAATCCCGACGACATAGCCCGTATGATCCAGCAGAACGGCGGATTTATTCCCGGTATCCGACCCGGTAAATCCACCAGCGACCACCTCCGCAAAATCAATAACAGAATTACCCTTTTCGGAGCGTTGTTCCTCGCATTCGTGGCGTTGATACCGACTTATATCCTTCAGATACAGGGCTTTGCCACCCTCGGCTTCAACAACGCTTTCAGCGCAACGGGATTGCTTATAGTGGTCAGCGTGGCTCTGGAATTCCAGAAACAGCTGGAAAGCCAGTTGCTTATCAAGAACAATAAAGGATTTTTGAAATGATGAGAATTATACTTTTAGGAGCGCCCGGAGCCGGTAAAGGCTCCCAGGCGACGAAAATTGCGGCAAAATACGGTATCGCTCATATTTCCACCGGAGACGCTCTTCGCACGAACATAAAGAACGGTACCGAACTCGGGAAATTCGCCAAGTCCTTCATCGACAAGGGACAGCTGGTTCCCGACGAAGTGGTGGTGGGTATAGTCGCCGACAGGATCAAGGAAGCCGATTGCGTAAACGGTTTCCTCCTCGACGGTTTTCCCCGCACCATACCGCAGGCGGAAGCTCTCGGAAAACTCACCGACATCGACTACGTCATCAACATCGACGTCGATTTCGATCTCATAGCGGCGAGGATAGGGGGCAGACGTATGTGTTCCTGCGGCGAAAGCTATCACATTTCCACCTATTCTTCCGACGTTTGCGCCAAATGCGGAGCTAAACTCTATCAGAGAGCCGACGACAAGGAAGAAACGGTCAAGGAAAGACTTGCAGTTTACGAAAAACAGACTGCGCCCCTCGTGGACTACTACAAGGCGAGCGGAAAACTCGTTAACGTGGACGGGAACAAGAGTATCGACGAAGTCTTCGCCTCTATAGTGAAGGTTCTGGATGGTAACGATTAAGAGTCCCGAGCATATCGAATCCATGCGTATAGCGGGCAAGATACTCGCCCGCACGCTGGAACTGATAGAAAAAGCCGCGCGTCCCGGCGTAAGCACCGCCGAGCTGGACCGTCTGGCTTACGACTTTATAGTCAAAGAAAACAAGGCGATACCGTCTTTTCTGAATTACGACGGGTATCCGGCGACCCTTTGCACCTCGATAGACGACGAAATCGTTCACGGTATTCCCTCGGAAAAAAGAATACTGCAGGAAGGTCAGCTCCTCAAGATAGATTGCGGAGTGGGCTGGAAAGGCTACCATACCGATGCGGCGAGAACGGTTCCGATAGGGAAAGTTTCGGAGGAAAAACTCCGTCTGGCGCAGGTATGCAAGGAGAGTTTTTTCGAAGGGATAAAGGTTCTCAGAAACGGCGAAAGGCTGGGCACTCTCGGCGAAGCCATCCAAACCTACGCCGAAGCGAGAGGCTACGGCGTGGTGAGAGCGCTTATAGGACACGGAATAGGCGAAACCGTCCACGAAGAACCCGACGTACCCAATTACGGCAAAGCGGGCAGAGGGATGAGAGTTTTCACCGGTATGACGCTGGCGATAGAACCCATGATAAATTTGGGGAGCTATCACATCAGGCAGAGCGACGACGGGTGGACGATAAGCACCGCCGACGGACTTTGCAGCGCTCATTACGAAAACACCGTAGTCATTACCGACGACGGGGTGGAGATTCTTACCCTGTTACAGGAGGACTGAAATGGAAAAATCTGTGGAAGTCGGATCGGTGGTATTCAGCCGTGCAGGCAGAGACAAAGGTATCTTTTTCCTCGTGGTGGAAGTGGTGGACGACGTTTACGTCCGGCTTGCCGACGGCGACGTCAGACGCCTGGAAAAACCGAAACTGAAGAAAATCAAGCATCTTAAGAATACCGGCGACGTTCTGACGAACATAGCCGAAAAGCTCAAGCAGGGAGTCAAAGTTTACGATGCGGAAATTTTCAGCGCATTGAGACGTTATAATTCATAAAGGGAGGTAGCAAGTGTCTAAGGACGATGCAATCGAAGTCGAAGGCGTAATAACCGAAGTTTTACCGGGGACGACCTTCAAGGTCAAATTGACGAACAATCACGTTATAACCGCTTATCTTTGCGGGAAAATGCGTCAGCACACCGTCAAGGTGAGTATCGGCGACAAAGTTAAGGTAGCCATGAGCCCTTACGACCTTAACAAAGGCAGAATAACCTACAGAAACAAGGGCTAAACAACAACCTTTTCCAAGGAAGGAGGATCAAGAAAATGAAAGTAAGACCGTCTGTTAAACCTATTTGCGACAAGTGTAAAGTTATCAAAAGAAACGGCAAAGTTATGATAATTTGCTCGAAATATCCCAAACACAAGCAAAAACAGGGTTAAAAATAATTGCAAAGTGCGTTTTGCTGTGATATAATAGCAAAGTTAATGCCCCATACAGAAATGTATGGGTAAATTCGAGTTCAAGGTGGAGGCGGCTGAATTCCGTCAAAAACGGGGTTTTCTCCACAGATTTATATAGATTACTAATTATAAAAACGAAAAATGGAGGTTTTTAATGGCTCGTATAGCAGGTGTAGATTTACCCCGTGAAAAGAGAGTGGAAATCGGCTTGACTTACATTTACGGGATCGGCAGAGTGACGTCCAACAAGATTTTGGAAGCCACCGGCGTAAATCCCGACGTCAGAGTTAAAGATTTATCCGAAGACGACGTTGCGAAGATCCGTGATTATATCGAAAACAACATTCACGTTGAAGGCGATCTGCGCAGGGAAGTGATGATGGATATAAAGAGGCTGAAAGATATCGGCTGTTACAGAGGCGTAAGACACAGAAAGGGCTTGCCCGTGAGAGGACAGAGCACCAAACAGAACGCTCGTACCCGCAAGGGACCGAAGCGTACCGTCAGCCGCTCCAAGAAGAAATAGGAGGTAGATAACAAATGGCCGTAAGAAGATCAGCGATAAAGAAGAGAAAAGACTTAAAGCGCATCGAGAAAGGGCAGGTACACGTTCATACCACGCACAACAACACCATCGTTACCGTGACCGATATGAACGGAAACGCCATAAGCTGGGCGTCCGCCGGCGTTCTCGGACTCAAAGGCGCTCGTAAAGAAACGGCTTTCGCCGCTACGCAGGCTACCGAAAAGGCAGTCAACGAAGCCAAAATGCACGGAGTGCGTAAAGTCGAAGTTTACATCAAGGGTACCGGACAGGGCAGAGAGCCGTCCATCAGAGCCATACAGGCTTGCGAAGTGGATATCACCATGATCAAGGACGTTTCTCCCATACCTCACAACGGATGCCGTCCGCCCAAGCGCAGAAGATTGTAATTAGGAGGTAAAAAATGGCGAAATATACAGGACCCGATTGCCGTCTTTGCAGACGCGAGGGATGCAAATTATTTTTGAAAGGGGACAAATGCTTCTCGGAAAAATGCGTTTTCCAGAAGAGACCCACCCCGCCGGGAATCCACGGCGCACAGAGGAAAAAGCCCACGCCTTACAGCGTACAGCTCCGTGAAAAACAGAAAGCCAAGAGAATATACAACCTCACCGAAAAACAGTTCCACAAGTATTACACCATGGCGGAAAAAATGCGCGGAGCTACCGGTGAAAACATGCTCGTACTTCTCGAAAGGAGACTCGACAACGTGGTTTACAGAATGGGTATCGGCGTGAGCCGCGCTCAGGCAAGACAGATAGTCAACCACGGACACATCACCGTAAACGGTAAGAGAGTCAATATCCCCAGTTATCTCGTTAAAGCCGGCGACGTCATCGCCGTCAAAGAGAACAAGCAGAGCCTGCCGTTCTTTGCCGAACTCAAGAACGCTAAAGTGACCAATTCGCTCAAATGGCTGGAATTCAATCCCGCTACCTTAAGCGGAAGCATAATTTCTCTGCCGGCTCGCGAAGACATCGATATGTCGATAGCCGAACATATGATAGTTGAGTTGTACTCCAAATAATCCGGAGTAAATTAAGGAGGAATTGCCATAATGATGGAAATGAAGAAACCCAAAATAACGGAAATCGTCGAAATCGAGGAGTCGAAATCCTGTTTTGTTGTGGAACCCTTGGAAAGAGGATACGGCACTACCATCGGTAATTGCCTGAGAAGAATACTCTGTACCGATTTACCCGGAGCAGCCATTATAGGAATACAGATCGAGGGAGTAAAGCACGAATTCAGCACCATTCCCGGAGTCAAGGAAGACGTTGCGGAAATTATCCTCAACCTCAAAGACGTGGCGGTAAAGGTGCATAACGAAGAATACTTCACCACACAGAAAGTGAAACTCGTCAAGACCGGAGGCGGTATAGTGACCGCCGCCGATATCGACTTGCCTACCGATATCGAAATAATGAACCCCGACGCATTTATCTGCACGCTCGAGGACGGATACACGTTGGATATGACGCTCAACATCGGAACGGGCAGAGGATACGTTTCCGGCGCAGTCAACAAGACCAAAGCAAACGAACCTATCGGATACATTCCCATCGATTCGTTGTTCTCGCCGGTACAGGCGGTGAGCTATTCGGTGGAAGCTACCCGTGTGGAGCAGGATCTCGACTACGATAAACTTACCATCAAAGTCACGACCAACGCTACCAGCACTCCCCGTAAGGTAATAAGCCTGGCTGCTAAGATAATGAGCGATCACCTTAAACTTTTCATCAACCTCGTGGACGAAATGGGCGACGTGGACATTCTGGTCAACAAAGACGACGACAAACAGCAGAAAGCGTTGTTTATGAGCATAGAGGAACTCGAACTCAGCGTCCGTCCGCTCAACTGCCTCAAACGTGCGGGAATATTCACGGTGGAAGATCTGGTCAAGCGCAGCGAAGAAGATATGCTCAAGGTGAGAAACCTGGGCAGAAAATCCCTGGACGAAGTTATCAAGAAACTGGAAAGTTTCGGTCTGGGACTTTACAATAAAGACGAGTAAGGAGAAAGATATAAATGGCACAGAATCGTAAACTTGGTAAAAGAACCGATCAGAGAGTGGCGCTTGTCTACAGCCAGGCGGCTCAGCTTCTCTGGTACGGAAAAATCGAAACCACGGTGGAAAGAGCTAAAGAAGTCCGCAAGGTAGCGGAAAAGATGATAACTCTCGCCGTCAACAATTATCAGGATACCGTTAAGGTAACCAAAATGAAAGACAATCAGAAGAACGAGAAGATAGCGGTGGAATTCACCAACGACGGACCGAAGAAACTCGCCGCACGCAGACGTCTCATGGCTCTTCTTCCCGACATTCAGGAACAGAAGGTCGCTAAAGAAAGCAAACAGACCTTCCGTGAAAGGACTGCCGACATCAAGCATCCTCTTATCGAAAAGATTTTCGGAGAATACGCTCCCAAATACGACAAGAGAGCCGAAGAGAAAGGACAGAAAGGCGGGTACACCCGTATCATCAAAACCGGCAACCGCCGCGGAGACGACGCCTCCACCTGCATACTGGAACTCGTTGACTAAAAGGTTTATCGTAAGGAAAAAGGCACGTCTCAAGCGTGCCTTTTTTGTATATTATGGCGAAAAAAATATTCTCGGGCATACCAAATAATATATTGCAGACGATACTTTCGGAAATCGACGCACGTTTCGGAAAAACTTTCGCCTGGAAAAAACGCCTCGGGAAAGGGGGCAGCGGACAGGTGTATCTATCCGAGAGCGCCGACGGACAAAGGATAGCCGTCAAGATCTATCGGGAAAAAAACCGCTGCGAGCAGGAAAGAGCCGACCTCGACGCTTTGAGAAAGAAGTGTTCGGTGAAGATACCCGAAGTCTATTTTGCGTCCGCCGTCGACGGGAGAGATTTTTTGGCGATGGAATACATCGACGGAGTCAACGCCCGGACAAATATCAGGATATATTTAGCTCCGAAAGAAAAACGCAAGGCTTTCGCCGAAAGCGTGGCGAAAGGCGTAAATTCGATTTTGGCTGTCCGTGAAAGTAAATTCGGTGACCCGAAAGGCGAACTTTACGACAAATGGACGGATTACTATTTCCGACGTGCGGAGAAAATACTCGACGGAATGAAAGCGTATTCGGGTAAATTCGCTTACCGCCGGATATACCGTCTCATGCTTTTTTTATGGGAGAAAAGGGAGGTTATCTTTGCCGAGGAACCGCCTTATTCGGCGTTTATCCACGGGGATCTTTGCCCGATGAATATGTTGGCGGATCCCAAGAAAGGGGAACTCAAGGCTTTTATCGATCCCTTTGACGCTTTTTACGCCGACCCGGAATACGAGCTGTTTCAGTTGTTTTGTCAGTCGGGGGATTTTCTCGGACTTTACGAGGAGTACAAAAGGCTGTTCCCCGTCACCGCCGACGTGGATCAAAAATGCTATTTTTACGCAATTTTTGCAGAAGCCGAGTATTTTCTGTCTACCGGCAGAATGCTTTGGGGGGTTGTTTTGCCCTTGCTTGCGAAAAAAAGACGCTTTATAGGCAAATTATAAGTAAAAAAGGGTAAAAGCTTACTCTTACCCTTGATTTATCGCCGTCGTTATGGTAAAATTTTGTAAGCGAGGTTAGTTATGATTTTACTTATGGACGTAGGCAATACCAATATAAAAATAGGACTTGCCAACGAAACTAAAACCATTCATACCTGGAGAATAGCCACCGACACCAATCGCACAGCGGACGAGTTCGGAATGGTGCTGTTCGATCTTCTGAAACAGTCGGGACACAGTTTCAGAGAGATAGAAGGAATAATTATCAGCAGCGTTGCGCCGAGTATAAATTACACTTTGGAGCATATGTGTTCCTATTATATGAAATGTAAGCCCATAATGGTAGCGAGTAACATTCGCCTTGCCGGGGTCACTCTCGACTATAACAAGCAGGAACTGGGAAGCGACCGCATAGTTAACGCCGTCGCCGCCTACCGTCTTTACGGCGGACCTGTGATAACGGTGGATTTCGGGAGCGCAACCACTTTCGGGGCGGTGGACGCCGACGGAGTTTTCTTAGGCGGGCTGATCGCGCCGGGAATCAAATCCAGTACGGAAAGTTTAGTCAACACGGCGGCTAAACTTCCGAGGATAGAGCTTGTCGCGCCCAAGGGAGTGATAGGTAAAAACACCGTGGAAAATATGCAGGCGGGTATAATTTACGGATTTACCGGGCTTGTGGAATATATCGTAAAGAGAATGAAAAGGGAACCGGGCTTTGCCGACGCAAAGGTTATAGCGACGGGAGGCATGAGCCAGCTGGTCACGCAGACCGAAAGCAAGATTATCGACGTAGTGGACAGGGCGCTTTCCCTTAAGGGACTGAAAATTCTTTACGACGAAAACGCAAAATCCTGAGGAGGACTTATCGATGAAAAAAATCGGAGTGGCATTACTCGGACTGGGAACGGTCGGAGGCGGAACCTACCGCATATTGAAGAACAATCACGACGCTATCGCAAAAAACGACGGCGTGGACGTGGAAATACGGCACATTATCGAAAGGGACGTTTCCAAAGTCGAAGCGTTGGGAGCGGACTTAAGCATAGTCGGGACGGATATCGACAAAGTAGTCAACGACGACAAAGTTTCCGTCGTGGCGGAGTTTTTCGGCGGGATAGAGCCTGCCAAGACCTTCCTTATCAAATGCCTTCTTGCCGGTAAGAGCATAGTTACCGCAAACAAGGAACTGTTCTCCAAACACTGGGCGGAACTGGAAGAAGCGGCAAAAAAAGGAAAAGCCGGGCTTTATTTCGAAGCAAGCTGTGTAGGCGGAGTGCCTATTATCCGCACTTTGACGCAGAGCATGCAGGGCAACAATATCCTTTCCTTGATGGGAATAGTCAACGGTACCACCAACTTTATATTATCCAAAATGGCGGACGAAGGGTTGGAATATGCCGACGTATTGAAGGAAGCGCAACGGTTAGGTTATGCCGAAGCCGATCCCACCGCCGACGTGGAAGGTTTCGACAGTATGTATAAACTCAGTATCCTTTCCAGTTTAGCTTTCCGCACCAAGGTGCCGATAAGCAAAATTTACAGGGAAGGGATAAGCAAGGTCAGCAAGGAAGACATTTCTTACGGCAAGAAATTCGGGTACGAACTCAAACTTCTCGCCATAGCCAAAAGAAACGCCGAAGGAAAAATCGAAGCGAGAGTGCATCCTGCCTTTATCCCCGCTTCTCATCCCCTTGCCAGCGTTAAGGGTAGTTTCAACGCAGTGCATATCGTGGGCGACAACGTAGGCGACATTATGCTTTACGGCAGAGGAGCAGGCGACCTTCCCACGGGAAGCGCAATAGTCAGCGATATAGTTTTCGCCGCAAAACAGGCTAAGCCTCAGTATGCTCCTTTCAAGAATACCGAAAAGGTTTCGGACAGAGGATTTTCTTCCAATTTCTACTGTAACTACTATCTGAGAATGAAAGTAAAGGACGAAGAAGGCGTTTTGGCTAAAATCGCAGGCGTATTCGGGAAAAATCACGTCAGTATCAATACGATGATACAGGAGTCGGACGGAGAAAACGCTAAAATTATTTTCCTCATTCACAAGACGGGCGAAAAGAACGTCAAGAAAGCCATGCAAGACGTAGCTTTGCTTCCCTGTGTGGAGAGCGTGGACGCAGTCATAAGAGTGGAAGAATAGTTTTTAGAATAATAAAAAGCTGAATTAAAGGCGGGAATTAAAGTATAACTCCGTAAACGAGCATTCCCACTCCCGCCGAAAGCAATATAAGCAAAATGGGATGAATTTTAATTTTCTTCCCTTTGAACGGAATTTTTATCAAAGAAATCACGAACAATACCGCAAAAATCCCGATTGCCGCTAGGTCGGGATTTTTATATGCCGCCCAGTCGGAGAGGGAAGCGGTATTGAAGACTACCTGTACCGTCAAAGTTATGAAAGCGTAGGTTATCAATGCCGCCACGGCAGGACGGAGTCCCGAAAAAGCGTCTTTGACTAGTTGTTTTTCGGTAAGTTTGTTGAAAAACTTGGCGATTATGAAAATTATTATCAAAGACGGAGCCACCACGCCCAAGGTAGTGCAGACCGCTCCGAAGAAGCCGCCCATTTCCGCCCCTACGAAAGTAGCTATGTTTATGGCAAACGCCCCGGGAGTGGATTCGCTTACCGCGATAAAATCCAGCAACGCTTCCTGCGTAAGCCAACCGTTAGCAATGACTTCGGCGTTGATGAGCGGTATCATTGCATAACCGCCGCCGATTGTGAAAAGTCCTATTTTGAAAAAAGTCCAGAAAAGTCGGAGATACAGCATTATTCCTTGTACCCCCTTGCGTATTTAACGAACCTGACGGTAAAGTTATATATAATACCTGCCGCCGCACAGATAAGCAGGGTGTAAACTATATATAAATCGGTAAACAGACACATACATAGTACGAAAAGCACGGCTAAAATTGCGAAAACCGTCTTTTCCACATTACGGAACATCTTTATTACGGCGTTGAGGATAAGGACGAGAACGGCGCAACGTATGCCTTTGAACGCATAGGATACCCAGGTAAGACTTTGGAATTCTTCCAGGAAAAAGCTCAGTACGAAGATGATTATGAATGAAGGAAGCACCGCTCCGAAAGTACAGGCAAGGGCTCCGAACAGTCCTGCCCGTTTTGTTCCTACGTATGTGGCGGTATTCATACTTATGGGACCGGGGGTGGATTCCGCTACTGCAAGGATATTCATCATTTCCTCGGTGGTAAGCCATTGTTTCTTTTCCACAACGTCCCGTTCGATGAGGGAAATCATAGTGTAACCGCCGCCGAAACATATGATTCCGATCTTGAAGAAAGTGAGAAACAGGGTAAACAGTTCCTTGAAATAAAGTTTTGCGTTGTCCCGCAGTTTTATGGGTGCGGAAGGAGTGCGTGGTTCTTCGTTCATAGGTAGATTATATCATATTTATACGGGGGATTGAAAGCAAATGACATATGTAAAACAATTCATATTTCCTTATGCGAATATGCGTTTGCACGCAGGCGCCCGTTTAGGTTATAATAAAGTTGCCGCCGATTAAAATATGTATTTTGTTCGAGCGGTTTATCCTATGTTATATTATACGTCAAGGAGCAAAATTATATGTATGACGCCGTAATTATCGGCGGAGGCGCGTCAGGCCTCGCCGCAGCGGTAAAAGCCTTGAAAAACAGCAAAAAAATCCTCGTTCTCGAAGCGGAAAAGCGTGTGGGTAAGAAAATTCTTCTCGCAGGTAACGGCAGATGCAACCTTTCAAACAAGCACCTTTCCGCAGATTGCTACAATACTCCGTCGGTTGCGGAATTTTTGAAGTATTCAGGGGAAGTTTACGATTTTTTCGAAGAAATAGGGCTGAAAACCCGTACCTTAGACGGACGCATATATCCTTATTCCGAAAGCGGAAAGAGCGTTCTGAACCTTTTAAGGGAAGCCGTGGGCGAAAGTAATATCCTCACCGAAAAAACGGTTAAAGAAATTTCCGTCGAAGAGGAGGGATTTTCCGTCAACGGAATCAAGGCGAACAATGTGATTTTATGCACGGGAAGTTCGGCAACGACGGGAAGAGACTGCGCAGATTTTTATAAAAAATTCGGACATACGGCACAAAAACCTTCTCCCGTTCTGGTCCCTCTTACGACTTCCACGGAGTTTATAAAAGGACTTTCGGGGATAAGGGCGAAAGTGCGTCTTTCGGTAAAGACAGGCGAAAAAACCCTTTTTTCGGAGTGCGGAGAAATTCTGTTCAAAGATAACGGCGTGAGCGGTATCCTCGCAATGGACGCTTCGAGGTTCCTTGACGGGAATTGTTTTTTGGAGATAGATTTTTTGCCGGATATTGCAAAAGAGGAAGTCTTAAGATACGTTAAACGGGGTAAAACGGAAGGAATGGTGCAAAGAATGATACTTTTATCCGTCGAAAAACAATCGGCGTTTTACGGTCTGCCCGTCGAAAAGGTCTTGAAAAAGTTTATTATAAAAAATATTTCTCCCTGTAACGCTTCCCAGGCGCAGGTAATGAGAGGGGGACTCAGGTTGGAGGAATTCGACGAAAAGCTGCAAAGCAAACGTAAAAAAGGACTTTACGCTTGCGGCGAAGTGCTGAACGTGGACGGCAGATGCGGCGGATACAATTTGCACTGGGCGTTTCTTTCGGGAATTATTGCGGGGAAAAGCGTATGATAAAGTTTACTTTTTCCCTGCCCGTGAACGAAACCGACCTGGACGCAGCAGTCGCAAGACTTTTAAGGGTAAAACTCAAGGGCAAGACGGAAATTCTGAAAAAAAGTCTGGACGCAAGAGACAAGGGCAAACTTAAATATCTCTATACCGTGGCGGCGGAAACCGAAGAAACGGAAAAAGCTCTCCGTCACGGCGGCGTTTTGTACGAAAAACCCGATTACAGCATAGAAAAATTGTTGGACGGACGGCGTTACGAAGGGCAACGCCCCGTGGTGGTGGGAACGGGTCCGTGCGGACTGTTCGCCGCCCTCGTCCTCTGCAAAGCGGGCGCAAAACCGATAATTCTGGAAAGAGGTGATCCCGTGGAAGTCCGCAGAAAGAAAGTGGAGGAGTTCAACGAGCGTCTCATACTGGATACCGAAAGCAATATTCAGTTCGGGGAAGGGGGCGCAGGCACATTCAGCGACGGAAAACTCAATACCGGGATAAGCGGTCCCGTTATCCCGATAGTCCTTTCGGAGTTCGTCCGTCACGGAGCACCGGAGGAAGTGGCATATCTCAATAAGCCCCACGTAGGGACGGATCACCTTGCGAAGGTGGTGGCGGAAATACGGCGGGAAATTTTGTCTTACGGAGCGGAGATCCGTTTCCGCACAAGACTTACCGACATAAAGCTCCGTAACGGGAAGGTAGTCGCCGCCGTCACCGACAAGGAGACGTTCGACGCCGACAGAATATATCTCGCCATAGGTCATTCGGCGAGGGACACGTTCGAAATGCTTTACGCAAAAGGTGTAGTTATGACTTCCAAAATATTCAGTATGGGAGTACGAATTGAGCATTTACAGCAAGATATAGATTTTGCGCAATACGGTAGAAAGCGTGGGACGCTTCCCCCTGCCGACTACAAGGCGGCGGTAAAACTTTCGGGCGGAAACAGCCTTTATACCTTTTGTATGTGTCCGGGAGGTACGGTAGTCAACGCTTCCAGCGAAGAAGGCGCCGTCTGCGTTAACGGAATGAGTAATTTCGCCCGAGACGGAATGAACGCCAATTCCGCTTTACTCGTGAACGTGACGGAAAGAGAATACGGCGAAAAAGTTCTCGGCGGAATGGAATTTCAGCGTAAGGCGGAGAGAGCTTGTTACCGTGCAACGGGGTCGTACAAAGCTGCGGTACAGCGTTACGGGGATTTCGTCGGCAAAAGAACGGGAGGCAAGATAAGTCCCACCGTTTCCACGGGGTACGTCGAGACCGACCTGAGGAGTTTTCTGCCGTCGTTTATCTGCGACGGACTGGCGGAAGGTATACCTCTTATTGCCCGTAAAATCAGAAATTTCGACGATCCCGACGCTGTTCTGACGGCGTTGGAAAGCCGCAGTTCCTCTCCCGTAAGGATATTGCGGGACGAAAATTACCGTTCTTCGGTGGAAGGACTTATTCCTTTAGGGGAGGGCGCAGGGTACGCAGGCGGCATCACCAGTGCGGCGGCGGACGGCATAAAAGGGGTACTTGCGACCTTGTCGTGACGGGCATTATTTTTTCCTGTTTTACGGGAATGCTTTTATCTGCGGCGAATGCGACAGGCTCGCAGAAATAAAAAATATGGTAAAATATACCGCAATATGGTATAATACTGATTATGACCGAAAAAGATATCATTACAGCGGACGAAAATAAAGAAGTTTCCGTAAAAAACGAAGGAAACGATACCGAATTATCGACGGACGTAAAGGAAAGTCCGTCGGAAAAAGTTTTGTCCGAAAATCCCGAAGAAAACTTTTCCGAAGGGGAATTGTCGGAAGCAAAAGCCGAAACTATTTCGGCTAAAGCCGCACCGCCTATCGACGGGAACAAGGTTTTACGCAGACAGCGGAGAAAAAGGATTTTAGGTTACAGCGCATTTATTTTGCTGAACGCTCTGGTCATAGCCGTTATGCTGATAGTGGAAGACAAGTCCGGCGACGCCGCCACGGGCAAAGCGGCTTTTATGCGCCTTGGGGAAAATCCTCTTTTTACCGTACTTGCCTTTTCGATGTTTTTCGTCATAGTTATTTTCGATTCCATAGTTTTCAAAACCCTTATTTCCAAAACAGGAGTAAAACACAGGGCGGGACTTGCCATAAAAGTGTCGTTTTTGGGAAGATATTACGACCGTATTACGCCCTGGGCTATGGGCGGAGAGCCGTTCCAGATGGCTTATCTCATTCACGGCGGACTGGACGCGGGGCAAAGTTGTTCGGTGGCGATGAGCAGGCACGTCATAAGGTTCTTTTCCACGGCGGTAGTGGTCATAACCATACTGACAGCTTCGAGGATTTCCACTAACGTATGGGTAATGGCGGCGGCTATAGCCAGCGTGCTGGCAGGACTTATTATTCCCGTTTTTATGCTCATCTGCGCATTCCGACCCGCTCTCGGTCAGAAGATAGGCAGGGGCGTGATAGGGTTTCTGCACAAAATCAAAATAATTAAAAATTACGATAAACAGATTAAAAAAATGCAAGAGGAAGTGGATAAATTCCTCAAGGGCATAAAATATCTCAGCGGCAACAAGCAGGTTATCGCAATAATAGCTTTGGCGTCGGTAGTGGAACTTTTCGCCAACAACTCGGTGCCTTATTTCGTAATGAGGGCGTTGGGGTATAACGAACTCACTTACTGGCACACCCTGGTGCTGTGCATATTCGTAACCTACGCTTCCAGTTTTGCGCCCACTCCGGGAGGAGCGGGGATAGCGGAGCTTTCTTTCTATGCCATTTTCGCTTCGGTCATAGGAGGAGGATATCTTTTCTGGGCGGTGCTTTTCTGGAGGATAGCCGTTTTTTACGTTCCCGTTTTTATCGGGTTCGTTATGCAGACAGCCGACAGCCTTTATTCCATCGTTTCCGCAGGGAAAAAACGATAAATTTTAATTGTATTTTCAGTTATTTCAATTTAATTTAATATTCCCTTGTTACGTTTATTTTGGGGAAATGGTAATTCTTTCCCTATTGCACACACGCGTGCGAATGTGTTACAATAACTATGTATTGAAAGAAAATATAAGGAGTTACGCTTGAGGATAACGACGGAAAGAAAGGTTGCGATAATACTTATCTTAACGCTTGCTCTATTGTGCGGCGCTCTTTCGGCTATGTCGTTTTCCTCGGAGACCGCAGACGCTTCGGACAAGTACTCCGACTATGCGAACACCAAGGTTTTCGTCATCGCAAACGAGGCGGACTATGTCGCTTTCGCAACTCTTTACAGCGGCAAAAGCTATACTTTCACAGGGAGAACCGTCCGTCTTTACACCGATATAGACGCCAACGATGCCGCATTGTATATTCCGAACTTTCTCGGCACTTTCGAAGGGAACGGGCATTTTGTCTACAATTTTTCCTCTGCGATATTCGGCTCTTTCGGTTCGTCAAGCGACAAGACGGCCGTTCTTTCCGACCTTAATTTTGTTTCCGACGTCCTTACGGGGGCGGCGGTCGCCGACGTAAACTACGGCACGATATCCAACGTCTCCGTTTTCGGGACGGCGACCTTGGTTGCCAACGCCAAAAATGCGGGCGGCGGACTGGTCAACACCAATTACGGCACGATGACGGACTGCGTGAACGCAACGGACGTAGTCTTGTCTTCCTCCATTATCTTTACCTACGGGGGGATAGCTTACAGCAATGCTTCCTCGGGGAATATCGAAAACTCCGCTTTCTTAGGAAACGTCACGGCAAGTTATGTTACGTCAGGGCAGTTTTCCGTCGCGGCAATCGCTTTTCTGAACGCAGGGAAGATTTCGAACGTCTCGGTGGCGGCGAATTTTTCCGCAATCAGAACGAAAGTCCCAAGCGGAACCGACACCGAAAGCGGAACCGGCTCTGAAAGCGGAACAGACACCGAAAGCGGAACCGGCTCTGAAAGCGGAACGGACTCCGAAAGCGGAACCGGTTCTGAAAGCGGAACGGTAACGGACGGCGTGACTTTTTACGCTTTTACCAAGGGAGCAAACGGCGACGTTTCCACGGGAACTTTGGAAAATTCCGCTTCGCTTATTTACGTTTCGGGTGAGACGGTTTCAAACAGTCAGGCGTCTACGATAGAAAATTCTTATTCGGTAACGATTTTGCAGACGGACGAAGGAGGCGAAGTAAATACCAAGGTACTTTATTTCGATTCCGTTACGGGCGATTTCCTGACGGGAACGGCGGAGGACCTTGCTTCTTTAGGCAACGAATTCCTTTACGGAACGGGGTATCCGGTATTAAAAACTCTGTTTTCGGGAGATGGGAGCGAAGGTTCTCCCTTTGAGATAGACGGCGTTGCCGACCTTTTCAAAATAAAGTTCGCGTCTTGCAGCGGAAACGCTTTTTACTATAAACTTACTTCGGAGATAAACTTAAAGAATATTCCGCAAGTTTCGGCCATAAGCGGATTTACCACCGAACCCGGCACGGTCAAAGGGAACGGTTACGCTCTTTATAATTGCGAGAGTTCAACGGTTTTCGAAAGTTCAACGGTTTTCGAACAGGGGTATAACTTATCGGGCGACAACGTAGGTTTTGTTTTTTGTTCGGGGAACAGTCTTTCGGGAAACGAGGGTGACGGCTACATAAACGAAAATCACGACTTCGGAAAAGACGAAGCCCCCGCCAAGATTACTGCAAGCGAATCTATTACGGGGACGGGGACTGCGACCGACCCGTATATAATTACCGATGCGTCCACGCTGAAATGGTTGGACGGGAAGGGCGGGAAGGACGTATACGCCGTGCTTTCAAACGATATTGTCGTCAATTACGCAGGCGACGGAGCTTGTTACGCTCTCGACATAAGCGAATTTAAAGTTACCCTCTACGGGAACGGCAAGGCGGTCATAGGACTTGTGAACGAAGCGCTTTGTCAAACGCTTTCGGGGACGGTAAGCAATTTAACTTTGCGTACCTACGGCGGACGGATAGCAAACACTTTGTCCGCAGGCGGACAAGTCAATTCCGTGACGGCGATAGTTTCCTCCTCGGAAACGGGAGCGGTCTCGGTAAATGATGGGACCATAACCGATTTCTTCCTTCAAGGGGCGTCCGTTTCTGCGGGGATAGCCGGAGAAAACAACGGGACCGTGACGGATATCGTCTTTTACGGAACGTATCTTTCCGCAGGAATAGCCGAAGTAAACAACGGCACGATAAAAGGCGGAAAAATTTACGCGTCGAGTACAAACGGATACGCATTCACCGCCGAGAACAACGGCAAGGTGGAACTGTCGGAAAATTTCGGGAAAGCGGCTTACGCTTTCGTGTCCTCGGCAACGACGGGCGTTATCAAAAACAGCGTTAATCATTCTACCGATACTTCGGCTTGTTCGGGGAGCGACACCGACGGCATAGCCACTTCGCTGAGTATCGGAACGCAGAACGAAAAACCTTATTATACGGTGTTCGATACCGAAGGGGTAAAAACCGAAACCGCCGACGTTTCGGCTAATGCGTTGAAAGACACCGCTTTCGACTTCGAGACCGTTTTCGGGTATCCCGTGGGAGGCGACGTACCCGAACTGAGGAGGGCAGGCAAGTCTTATAAACAAAAACTTTCCCAACCCTTCCTGACCTTTACTCAGTTTTCCAGCGTATATTCCAAGGAACAGACGTATACTTTGGAAGAAGTGCAGAGTTACATAACGACCGAAGAAACGGCGGATTCCGTCTTCAGTTGGACTTATAACGGCGAGGTCTTCGGCGGCACCGTCCACAATGCGGGCGTATATGCCTATACGGTAAGTTATGCCGGTTCCGACTATTATCTTCCCGCACAGGAGAGCGGTTCTTTCGAAATAAGCAAAGCCAAAGCTCCCGCCGCCTTTTCGGTAACGGATTTCGGAAACGTGACCGAGGTTTACAAGGGAGTAAGTTTTACCTACGATGATCCCGAAATTGTAAACAAAACGGTCTTCGAAAATGCCGGATATGGATATTCTTTTTCCCAATCTTTTGAACAAGACGATGAAGTTGTCGCTTCCTGCCTTAACGCAGGGGTCTATACGCATATTTTCTCGGGGAAATCGACAAATTATGCCGACGTAACGGTTTCTCGGACGGTCACGGTAGCGAAAGCCGTATTGAATGTGACCGTAGGCAACCTTACCGTAAATTACGGTGAAGAGATGGATTTTTCCGCAAAGAAACCTACTATGTCGGTAAGCGGACAGGTAGGACAGGATAACGATAAAACTTTACAACAGCTGGTTTACGATTACGAAAACGGCTTTTCCACCGATTATAAGGCAGGCGACGGCGTAGGGGAGTACGTTCTGAGTTTTTCGGGAACCTGCGACAATTACGTTCTCGAAGTCACCGACGGGGTGCTTACGGTAAAAGCGCTGGCTTTCTCCGAAGAGGACAAGCAAGCGATTTCCTTTTACGGAGCCAAGGAGGGAAGCGACGGAACTTTCCAAGCGGAATACGTCGGAGAAGAGATTATTCTTGCCGCAACCTTCCCCGAAGGGGTAAGCGTGGTTTACTCGGGTAACGACGGGAACGTGAACGTAGGCGAATATACCGTTACCGCCGTTTTTTCCAAACCCAATTACAAAGATTTTACTTTGAAAGTCCTCCTTACGATAACCCAAGCGACGTTGACGGTCACTCCTTCCGTACCGCAGAGAGTTTACGGACAGGGAGTATCTTTGAGCGGAGCGGAAATCAAAGTCGAGGGATTAAAGGGAAGCGACTCCGTCGAAAGCGTTTTCGGAGAAGCCACGGCGGTTTATTCGGTATGGGCGGACGGAGCCGAGCAGGCGGAAGGGACGATTCTCGACGCAGGGCGCTATCTTCTGAAAGTTACCTTGACGGAAGTCGGGAACTACGAATTGCGTTACGTCGACGGCGTTTATCTCGTAAATAAAGCGTCTTTGACGGTTCTTTACGACAACAACAAAAGCGAAAATAAAGATTTTGCCGATTTTACGACGGAATACGTTCAAAATCTCGATATAGTAAGGACGATAACGTACTTTACTTCGGGGGTGGACGTAACTTACGTTTACAAAAAAGACGGGACTGTCGTCGACGGGATAACTTCTGCCGGGAACTTTACGATAACGGCTATCGTTACGCCGAGTGAAGACGGAGATTATTACAAAAATTACCTGCCTACCGAGTATATTTGCGCCGTTACGGTGAACAAGAGGGCGAGGAGCCTTTCCTTTACGCAACAGACCTTTACGGTAAATTACGATTCGGAAAATCATGCCTCTGTCTGAAAAACGGACTGGAGTCCAAAGCGATACACGCAGGGGAATACACCTTAAGGCTCTCCGTTCTCGAGACCGAAAACGAACTCGCCTGTTCTGCGGAAGCTAAGCTGATAATTTCTCCTGCGGTCGTCTCCCTTACTTATCCGACGTCTTACGTTTATTCGGGAAGTGCGGTGTCGCCCGTTCCGACGAGTGTTTCGGGCGTATTCAACGACGAGCTGACTTCGGAGGACTATTCCTACGTTTTCCGCATAGGCGACAGAGTCGTAGACGCTCCTTCCGTGGTCGGAAGTTATAATTTCACCGTAACCAGCCTCAATCCCGATTACGTTTTCGAAAAGAGCGATTTCAGTTTCGAAATAACGAAATTACCGGTGGCGGTAGTCTGGGGAACGGTATCCTTCGAATACGGCACGAGCGGTTACGTCGTTTTGGACGGGGTAACTTACAACGTGCAGAAAACTTCGGTGACCCGTACTTTATATACGCCGGAGGGGACGGAATTGCAACTTTCTTTGACGGTGAACATTCCGGATTATGCGGCAGGAGTTTATACTCTTACCGACGAGAACCTGAGTCATCCCACCAATTACAGATTTTATTTCAAGGAAGGCGGCACAAACGAAGTGCGGATACGTCCCCGTACTCTCGACCTGGTCTGGAAACTCGACGGCAAGGATCTGATGGCTTCCTCTTACGAAACCGAATACAAAGGTTATTCGCAGACGTACCGATTTACTTACGTTGTCGGCAACACCGCATACGAGGAAAAAACGGACGACCTGGAATTGTCCATGTCGGTCAGCGGAAGCGGAGACGTCTTCCACGTCGGAGACTACGTTTTGCTGGTCACATTGAAAAACAGCGTTAATTACGTTTTGCCGTCCAACTCGTCATTCGACGTGCGGGTCAAAAAAGTCTCGCTGCAGATAACTATAGCCGACGTGGAAATTATGCGGGGAGAAAGTTTTTATTCGGCAACGTACACCGTAAGCGGACTGGTGGGACAGGACAGGGACAAGAATCTGGGAGATCTGACCGGGGCGTCGGTCCGTACGTTGTGCGCATATAATCCTCTCACTTCGCCGGTGGGAGCGCAGTACGATGTCGGCATGCAGGCTACGTTCGACGATTACGAAGCCACCGTCGTCCGCAACGGCACCCTTACCGTCGTCGCAAACGTATATCCCGATTACAAACTCACCGACGTGAACAGAGTTTACGACGGGAATTATTACGAAGTCACCATTCCGTCGGTCCCGTCGGAAATAACCGTGATCTATTCCAACAACAGACACAAGGACGCAGGGACTTACACCGTGGGGGCGACGGTGACGTATCCGTCGGGAAGGCAGCTTACTTCCACCTGTCGTCTTACCATAGTGTCGGCTACGCCCACGGTCACGGTAACGCCTGCGGAAATGATTTATATCGAAGGCACGACCCTGACCGACGACATGTTGCACGGCGAAGCCAAAGTCGGAGATATGACGGTAACGGGCAGCTTCAGTTTCGTCAATACCGAAACTCTGAAAGAAGGAACGCACGAATACGCCTGTAAGTTCACGCCCGACGACACGCTGAACGTCAAGGTCAAAGACTGTACCTTTACCGTGACTTCGGCAAAAGTGGATATGTCGGTTTTCGTGTTCGACGATCCGTCGAAAATAACTTTTACCGATAACGACGTCCCGGGCAAAGCGGACATTACCGGCACGGTAAGAATGAGCCTTAAACCCGTTCTGAAGGGACTTTCCCTCCGCAGAGAGGGGTACGAAGTAGAGTACGTGGAATTCAATTCGGCGGGCGAAGTCAACGTCGAAGTGTATTTCGAGGGACAAAAGGCATTCGAGTGCTTGTTCGAAATAACCTACGTCGATTTGGAAAATCCCCAGGAAATAATAATAGGGGTTGACAGTTTCAAGCCCGATAATATTATAATAGAAAACGATACGATTAAGGTTTCGCCGGAGGGAGGGCGGTTGTCTTTGAAAGAAGAATACGCCTCCGATTATTCCCTTTACGTGAACGGATTATATTATGACGAATTCATATTGAACGGAAACGAAGGGAAAATAACGGTGGTCGTAAAGACTAGGAACATTCAGGTCACCGTTTATTCGAGGATATTCGAAGTGAGCGTGCAGGAAATCGTCGAAGAAGAACCTAAGGATTATAAAATTTATTTCATAGTAGGCGGCTGCGTCCTCGGCGTGGCGGCGATAGTGACGGTTATCGTTATCGTCTGGAAAAAGAAGTACGGTTAAAGGCAGGAGAGCGTAATGAAAAACAAAAAGATTTTACTTATGGTTTTAGCGGTCATAGTCGTTTGCTTTATGGCGGCGACGGCGGTTTCGTGCAGCGTGATCGATAAAATTTTAGGCAATAGCGAAACCGTGGTCCCGGTTACCGTGGAGAGCGTGGAGCTGTTGAAAGACGTAGCGAACTATACCGAAAGCAAGGAGTACCTGTTCAACACGGGCAAGGGCTACGATATGGGGATAGAGAGCGGAGGAAAGTTTATCCTGTCCATAACCTACAACAACCCGAAAAATTACGCCATAAGCTACGTTACGGTCAACGCCGACAAGATCATGCCTGCGAAATTCGAGGACGGTTCGGACAAGACCAATACGAAAATAATGTTCACGGTACCCGACGCCGACGACGAAACGGAAGTTATTTATACCTTGAAAAATATTTTTTACAATACCGGTTCGGAAACCAAAAAGATAGTATTCGAACAGGATATGCAGACCGAGTACAAGGTGGTGGTCGCGCCCGAATATCAGTTGACGCTCAATTACCAGAATACCGACAGAAGAAGCACCAGCCAGAAAGCCATCGACGACGTCAGTCAACCCACCACGGTGGATTTCGGGGCGGAAATGAGCACGGTAAGCGTACTCAATAAAGATTACGCCAATCCCACCGGTCTGCCTACCAAGGAAGGAGGATGGGTGTTCGAAGGTTGGTTCACCGAACCCAACGGACAAGGTATAGCGGTATCCGCTACCGATAAATATTATTTTTGGACGGACATAACGCTGTATGCGTATTTCACCAGACTTTTCGAATACGAAATAGTGGAGCTGGAAACCCCTATCGAACATTCTTATACGGGTTACGTCAATTCCAACGGGGTGCCCCGTCTCGTGTCGGGGACCAAGACGTTCACCAGCGGAGTCATCATAACCAAAGACAATTCCCGAGGGCAATATCCTTATATGAACATAGGGGATACCATAGTGGACGAGCAGGTGACGGTGAGCGAGAGCGGCAGAGTTTCGGTCACGGCTTCGGAATATCCCGTGGTATCGATAGGTAAACAAGCGTTCATGGACGTCAACAACATTACCGAACTCACCATAGGAAAATACGTGGAAAGCATCGAATACGGAGCTTTCGACAACTGTAACAAACTCGCCAAAGTGACCTTTAACGAAGGGTGCGTATTGAAGTATATCGGAGATTTTGCTTTTCAGGATACCAAGATGATGGGAATAACCAGTTCCTTTACCTTGCCGTCGCAAGTGCAGTATCTCGGCAACTGGGCGTTCCGTTACAGCGGTTGGTCGAACACCAACAATAACGGTATCAACGAAAGCGTGTTGCACATTTATCCGCAATATACTTTCATAGGGGTAGGGTGCTTTTTCGAAACGGGATTTTCCACGGTAGTGTTCGAGCCGGGGTGCCATTTCGAAAGCCAGATAACCTTCGAGGAAGGACTGGAAATGGAAAAAAATTCCGGCTGGAAGGAAATAAACGCCGAAGTCAACCGTATCGGAGCCAATATATTCGGAAATTGTAAAAAACTTACCGAAATAAGATTCCTTTCCAACGACGGGGAGAGCGACGCCCTCAATATTATTCCCGACAAGGCTTTCGACGCAGGACAATATACCGTGGCGGGAGTGGAAAGACTTACTTTGAGCGAAGGCATACAATATATAGGCAAAGAGGCTTTCAATTATCAGACTAAATTGCCTTTCCTGGAAATACCCGCTTCGGTTATCGATATAGGCAAGAAAGCTTTTTACAACTGTACCGCGATAAGTTCGCTGACCTTCAAGGAAGGAAGCAAACTGGAAGTGCTGCACAGCGAATGTTTCGGAAATATGTCGGGTATAGACAGAGTGATTATCGTTTCCGACGTGTTCAGAAAGTACGGCAACGGTCCTTTCTCGGGTTGCGACAGACTCAAGAGTATCGAATTCCCGAACATAAACGATCCGTCGCTCGTTCCCATGGGGTTCCATAAGGACGAAAACAAGGACGAAGTACTGCCGCAGCATTATTATTCCGATTTGATGTACGGAACTTTCGAAACGGGAAGCTCGGACAGCGGAACAGGTTCCGACGGCGAACTCAACACCGGGAACAAGTCGAGTTATTCGCTTCCCACCCGCGTCTTCTGCAAGAATACCGTTATGGAGAGGTTCAAGGAATCGTTGCTGAACGGAAAGGAAATGTATATAGTGGTGAACGGGCAGGAACAGTCCACCGGACGGAATATCTACAACAACGTCATATTCGTCCATAACATCGACCTCATCAAAACTTACGTCAACCCCACCGCTCTGCCGAACGAAGAAGCCGAAGTGCAGATAGCTTTACAGGAGATATACGACGTTTCCAGCAAGAAAGCCGTGGGTTACAGTATAGTTTACTGGTCTTACCGCAGTAAGAACATAACCCTCCCGTCCTCCATAGAAGGATTGCAGTATCCGATAACCGAGCTTGCAATGTACGCTCTGCCCACCAGCGTGGTGGAACTTACCGTTCCCGCCAACATAACCCGTCTCGAACACGACGCTCTGAACGGTTGCGTCAACCTCGAAACGGTGAAGTTCGAGGATAAGAACACCTTAACGTACGTTGGCGACTTTGCTTTCTTCGGAACGAAAATAACGAGTTTCGAAGCGGGAACCAGTCTTAAAGTCATCGGTATGAACGCCTTTATGCAGTGTAAAGCTCTGCGTTGGGTGGACTTAGGGGACGCCGCCATAACCAATCCTCCGGTAAACGGCAGAGAAGAACGCCTGCGTTACTATAAATACGCTTACGAAATAGAGGACGGCGACGAAACCGACAGAAGTAACGTCCTTTACGACGGTTCCTTCCAAGGCTGTACCGCTCTGGAATGGGTGAAACTGCCTACGGGACTTGAGCAGATAAGTAACGGACTGTTTGCTCAATGCACTTCTCTCCGTACCGTTATTATTCCGAGCGTGGGTATAAGCGATTCCACTTCTCAGACCGACGACTATACCTTCTATTACAGAAGTCTGCCCACCGCCGCATACGACGCGAAAGCCATACCCTTTATGACTATCTACGTACCCGACACCGAACTCGACACCCATAAGATAATCTTCCCGCAAGGGACTTACAAACTCATAACCGATGCGCCGTCGCACGGCTGAGAAAAAAGCATTTGAAAAAAAGAACGGCAATTTGCCGTTCTTTTTTTTACAAACAGAGTTAAAACGCTTTACAACTTTAGTTTGCTAAAGTATAATAAAATCGTTTCCCGCTTGTCGGGGAAAAATCGAACAGGGAGATTTGTAAAAATGAAAAAGACAATCGTTACCGTTATCGCCGTGGTGCTGTGCGTAGTAAGCGTGGTTTTGCTGGCTTCTTGCAGCGGAGAAGAACTCAATTTCGGCAAAAAGTACGTTCCTGCCAAGGCGCAGATAGACATACTCACCGAACTGAATTCCAAGACCGCCGACATAGGCGTAATGGACTCGGTCATGGCAGGGTACTACCTCAAGAACAGCGAATATGCCGATAAACTCACGTTGGTGGAAGGGTTGACGCTCGCCGACGAGAATTACGGTATTGCGGGCAGGAAAGGCAGTCAGATCATCAACGCCATCAATCAGCAACTGATAGCGCTTACCAATAGCGGAAAAATGGCGGAAATCGCCGCCGCATACGGATTGCAGAACGAAATCTGCGTGGACGCAACGCAGACTATTACCCTCGATACCGCCGAAAGCGATTATCAATATATAATCAATAAGGGGGAGGTTATCGTCGGATATACTGTGTTTGCGCCCATAGCCTACGAAGTCAACAATCAACTCATCGGTTTCGATATCGACCTTGCGAGACAGGTTTTCGAAAATCTCGGACTTTCGGTGAAATTCCAGGTCATAGACTGGGAGACCAAAGAAGTGGAACTCGAAGCCAAGACCATCGACCTTATCTGGAACGGTATGACCATTACCGACGAACGTCTTGCGGCTATGGAAATCAGTATCCCTTATATGAAAAACAAACAGGTTGCCATAATCAGAAGCGAAGACGCCGATAAATACACCTCCGACACCTCCACCTGGAGCGACGCCGTGTTGGTAGCCGAGAGCGGTTCCGCAGGGGAAGGATGCATAGTCAAGAGTAAATAATGAGTTTTGCAGAAGTAACGCTCGAACTGTTAAAAGGATTTGCGGTGACGTGCCAGCTGTTCATTCTGACGCTGGTACTCGCCCTGCCTTTGGGGCTTATCATCGCCTTCGGGTCTATGAGCAGATTCCTGCCGTTGAAGTACGTCACCAAGGCTTTCGTATGGGTGATAAGAGGCACGCCTCTTATGCTGCAGGTTATTGCCGTGTTTTACGTTCCGGGACTGGTCTTCGACCTTCCGATGAGTTCCCGTATGCTCGCCGTCCTGATAGCCTTCGTGATAAACTACGCCTGCTATTTCTCGGAAATTTACCGCGGCGGGATAGAGAGTATTTCCAAAGGTCAATACGAAGCGGGACAGGTTCTGGGACTTACCAAGACCCAGATATTTTTCAAGATAGTGCTGTTTCAGGTCATAAAACGTATCATTCCGCCAATGAGCAACGAGATAATAACTCTCGTCAAGGATACCTCTCTTGCAAGAATAATTGCGGTGGAGGAACTGACAAGACTTTCTCAGGACATAGTCAACGTGTACGGAATAGTTTGGCCGCTGTTTTACGCAGGGGCTTTCTATCTCGTCTTCAACGGGCTTTTAAGCGTGTTGCTGAGTTGGGTGGAAAAGAAAATGGATTTTTACAAAGGTTAAGATATGGCTTTTCTGGAAGTTAAGGGTATCAAGAAAAATTACGGTTCCCTGCAGGTTCTGAAGGGGATAGATTTTTCCCTGGAAAAAGGGGAAGTGCTGGCGATAATAGGTTCTTCCGGCAGCGGCAAGACCACCCTTTTGAGATGTCTCAATATGTTGGAAACGCCCTCCGAAGGCAGCTTTTATCTCGACGGAGACCTCGTTTACGACGCCGTACGTCACATCAAAGCCAACGACGCCGAATTACGCAAGAAAAGATTGCATTTCGGACTGGTTTTTCAGAATTTCAACCTCTTTCCGCAGTATAACGTCAAACAGAACATTATGCTCGCCCCGAAACTTCTCAGGAAAAAAGCCTTAAGCGCCGCCAAGAAGGAGTTAGGTAAAAAAAGACGCATCGTATTCTTTTATCCCATGAAGGGGAGCAAGAAAAGTTTTTACGACCTTCTCAAAAAGGAAAAGGCTCGCCTCCTCGCCGAGGACAAGAATTTTATCGAAAAATTATCGGACAAAGCCGATCGGCTTCTGGACGGAGTCAATTTGTCGGAGAAAGCGAACGCTTATCCCTGCCAGCTCAGCGGCGGACAAAGTCAACGTGTGGCAATAGCCAGAGCTCTGGCGCTCGAGCCCGACGTACTTTGCTTCGACGAACCGACCAGCGCTCTCGACCCCGAACTTACGGGAGAGGTCCTGAAAGTCATAAGGGGGCTGAAAAGCTCGTCGAGAACTATGATAGTGGTAACGCACGAAATGGACTTCGCCCGTTCCGTAGCCGATAAGGTAATTTTTATGGCAGACGGCGTAATCGAGGAAGAGGGTACCCCGGAAGAAGTTTTCGGGAACCCGAAAAGCGAAAAAACGAAAGCCTTTTTATTAAAGGCAGAGGACAGGATATAGAGAGATGGACGGAAAAATAACCCGTGATATGATAAACGATCTCATAAAGGCAGTGGTGGCTATTAACGACGAAACCACCTGCGAATCTTTTTTCAAAGATATTTTTACGGCGACGGAGCTGGAACAGTTTGCGCAGCGGCTGCGTGCGGCGAAGCTCCTTCTCGAGGGGCAGACTTACGCCAAGATAATAGCGCAGACGGACATTTCCAGCGCCACCTTGAGTCGGGTAAGCAATTGCGTTCACAGGGGCAGCGGAGGTTATGCCGCCGTGCTGAAAGGCGTGGACGGAGAAAATAAAAACTGAATTTTTTAGGGGAAATAAAGGAAAAGACCGCCTTTTCAGAAAGGCGGTCTTTTTTTAACCAGGTGAATTATACTTTCAAGTGCAACACTTTGAGAACAAAAAAAGAAGTTCATATGAATCTGTTGTATAATTAAAATTGAAACAAAAAAACAACTGGAG
>CASDZI010000013.1 GCA_949285605.1 uncultured Christensenella sp. | reverse complement strand
CCTCCAGTTGTTTTTTTGTTTCAATTTTAATTATACAACAGATTCATATGAACTTCTTTTTTTGTTCTCAAAGTGTTGCACTTGAAAGTATAATTCACCGGGCATAAAAAAAGGTTCGGAAAAATTCCGAACCTTTCGCTTTAATCGTTGAACGACTTGTTATTTTGCGGCTTCTTCCACTGCCACGGCTACTGCGACGGTAGCTCCTACCATGGGGTTGTTGCCCATACCGATAAGACCCATCATTTCAACGTGTGCGGGAACGCTGGAGCTTCCTGCAAACTGTGCGTCGGAGTGCATACGTCCCATGGTGTCGGTCATACCGTAAGAAGCGGGACCTGCCGCCATGTTGTCGGGGTGGAGAGTTCTGCCCGTTCCGCCGCCGCTCGCTACCGAGAAATAGGTCCTTCCGTTTTCGATAGCCCATTTCTTGTAAGTTCCGCTGACGGGATGTTGGAAACGGGTGGGGTTGGTGGAGTTACCGGTGATACCTACGTCCACGCCTTCCTTTATCATAATAGCCACGCCTTCGTTGACGTCGTCGGCTCCGTAGCAACGTACCTTGGCACGTTCCCCGTCGCTGTAAGCGGTTTCTTTAACTATGGCGAGAGAATCGGTAAACGGATCGTATTTGGTCTGAACGTAAGTAAAACCGTTGATACGGGAAATGATATACGCAGCGTCCTTTCCAAGACCGTTCAGGATAACTCTGAGGGGTTCCTTTCTGACCTTGTTGGCGCTTTTAGCGATCCCTATGGCACCTTCCGCGGCGGCGAAAGACTCGTGTCCTGCCACGAAAGCAAAGCATTTGGTTTCTTCACGGAGAAGTTTAGCGGCGAGGTTCCCGTGGCCGAGTCCCACTTTTCTGATTTCCGCAACGCTTCCGGGCACGCAGAACGCCTGAAGTCCCAGTCCGATGGCTTCTGCGGCGTCCGCAGCCTTCTTGCAATCTTTCTTGATGGCGATGGCGCATCCGAGAGTGTAAGCCCATACCGCATTTTCGAAACAGATGGGTTGGATCCCTCTTACGATGGCGTCCACGTCTATACCTTTGGCAAGGCAGATCTCTCTTGCCTCTTCCATACTCTTGATACCGTATTGTTTAAGAGCGGCTTCGAGTTTGTCTTTTCTTCTGTCATATCCTTCAAATTTTACCATTGCCGACCTCCTATTCCACACGGGGATTGATAACTTTAGCGGCGGAAGCGAATCTGCCGTAAGTACCGGTGCATTTAGCAAGCGCGTCCGCAGGAGCTACGCCCTTTTGGGTGATCATCTCGAGCATCTGTCCTAAACGGATGAATTCGTAACCGATAACTTCGTTATTTTCGTCGAGAGCGATACGGGTAACGTATCCTTCTGCCATTTCCAGATAACGTACGCCTTTGGCAAGGGTGGAATACATAGTGCCTACCTGGCTTCTGAGTCCTTTGCCGAGGTCTTCGAGTCCCGCTCCGATGGAAAGTCCGTTTTCGCTGAAAGCGGACTGCGTTCTGCCGTAGACTATCTGCAGGAAAAGTTCTCTCATTGCGGTATTGATGGCGTCGCAAACAAGGTCGGTGTTGAGAGCTTCCAGAATGGTCTTTCCGGGAAGGATCTCGGCAGCCATAGCCGCAGAGTGAGTCATACCCGAGCAACCCAGCGTTTCCACCAACGCTTCCTGAATGATACCGTCTTTGACGTTAAGGGTCAATTTGCAGGCGCCCTGCTGAGGAGCGCACCAACCTACGCCGTGCGTAAGTCCGCTGATGTCTTTGATTTCTTTCGACTGAACCCACTTTCCTTCTTCGGGAATGGGCGCGGGTCCGTGGTTAGGTCCTTTCTTGACGCAAACCATTTTTTCTACTTCGTGAGTATATTGCACCGATAAGTCCTCCATTTATTTTTTTTGCGGTTTCCCTTCAAAAACCGAATCTTGCGATTATTGATATTATACCATAACGCAAAGTGCGTTTGCAATAATTTATTCCCGTTTTCCGAGCGTTTATTTCGTACTTTTTCCGAGGTCGGGAGTATTTATATCGGATTCGAGCGGACTTTCTTTATCCCCTTTTTTTCCTTTGGAGTTTACATTCTCCTTGATTTTTTCCTCGAGATTACGGATTTTTCCCTCAAAATCGGTTTTTTTCCGTTCGGTCTTAAAGAAACTCATAATCGCCGTCTGCACGAACGTCACCAGTACAAGGCTTATCGCCGCACCTCTCGCAAGCATACCCGTCAACTGTTTTATGATGAGGTTCTGGCTGACGAAATAAACCGACATACATACCGCTATAATCAACGCCGCACTGACGAATACCGCAGGGACGGCTTCACAGGCGGATTGTATCGCACATTCTTTGGAGGAAGCGTACTTGTCCCTGTTATGTTCGAAGGTGTTGGCAAGCAATATGGCATAGTCCACGGTGCAACCCAACTGCACGCTGCTTATTACGATATAAATGATAAAGTTCATTTCCTGCCCCGCAAGAAAAGTAAGCGACAGACTTATCCATATACCGAGTTCTATCATCAGTACCAATAAGAAACTCTTTAACGGGTTTTTAAGCAAAATCGCAATAATTATGAAAATAATCGCCACGCTTACCAAAGTAACTCTCAAAAAGTCCACGGGAGTCACTTCCCTCATATCGTAGCTTCCGGTCAGCATACCTATGGAATAGCCGTTGGACCCGAAATATTTTTCGCGTACTCCCTGGAGATATTCGTAAGTAGCCATAGCTGCGTCGTCTTCGGTGTTGCCTGCGATACTTATGCTGTACATCGTATACCACTCCCCGTCCACTTTGGCAAAATAAGAATTGAGCATAGTCAGATCCACTCCCTTCATCATTTCGCTGAGATCGAGGTTTTCAAGTTTGGAAAAATCTATATTCGACAGATCCATACCGATATTTTCCAGTATTTCCTGCGCTTCGGGCGAAGCTAAGAGTTTAAGATTGCTTTCCAGTCGGTCGATGGACTCTTCCGAGGAAAG
Source organism: uncultured Christensenella sp. (assembly GCA_949285605.1). GTDB lineage: Bacteria > Bacillota > Clostridia > Christensenellales > DTU072 > CAG-1782. The sequence continues at coordinate 33,071 of CASDZI010000013.1, read as the reverse complement.
CAGATCGAGCATAGCGATAAGCGTGGCTGCGTCTACGTCCACCGCCGTGAAGGCTCCCACTATTCCGCTGACCTTTTTATTCGGGTCGGCAAGAACTTCCGCCATAAAGTCTTTCTGCGTTCCGTTAGTGGTTTTAAGCGGAACAGCCATTATCATCTGATTGCCCAGTTCGTCGGCAAGTACCTTTTCGGGCGTGTCGAGTACGGTTTCGTACATACGGAAATAGCTGTAAGTCAGTTTGGACTGCCCGATGTAAGCCGGCACCAGAAGCGCTACGGCAAGCACTACGAGGACTATCCTCTGCCACACCGAAAATTTAGCGAGCGGTCTTACGACGTTTTCGGTGGACAATCCTTTGAAAGACGGCTTCTTTTTACGGATAAGGTCGTTGAATCGGGAAGTGAAATCGTGAGTGGTTTTCACTATGGCTTTATCGAGAAGCATAGTGATTACGGGTTGCAAAATCAATATCGTGATAAGACTCAGCACCACGCCTTTGATAAGCACGCCGGCAAGGTCGCTCCCCACCCCGAAACGCATAAAATACAACGCCACGAAACCGCCTATCGTGGTAAGTCCGCTTGCCAGTATGGAGCTCGCCACTTCCGGAACGGCTTTTACCGTCGCCTGCGTCGGATCGAATTCCCGACGGTTTTTCTTGTAAACGTGCATATAGAATATGGAATAGTCCATCGTTATGGCAAGTTGCAAAACCGCACTGGTAGCGAAACTTATAATGCTTATGGACGGATAAAGGTAATTTGCGCCCATACTTATAACTATGCTTACCCCGAGCGTAAGCATAATAATCAACGGCTCCACGAAACTGGACGTGGTCAGAAGCATTATTACGATAACCGCAATTACGGCATAAATAAGGAAATTGGGTAAATCGTTCAGCGTATCGTTCATAACGGTCTGAGCGGTTTCCGTCATACCCGCACTGGCTATGGATCTGTCGGAAAACTCCGCCTTTATGGCGTCGAGAAGATCGTACGCTTCCCCTGTTGACGGGGCGTAGTTCATCATTATCATAATGACGTAATCGTATTCTCCCTCCGCCCCTTCTATAGGTCTTTTCAAATACTCCTTAAGAGCCGAGGTATCTATGGAGATATCTTTAATCCCTAAAAGATCGAGATATTGCACAAATCCCGAAAAAAGAGAGTTATTCTCCAAATTTTCCCTTAAAGCGTCGAGGTCGGTGTCCCCGAGGTCGATATCGAGTTTTTTAAGTTCCTCGTTCATTCCCTCCAAGGTGACGGCGTCCTCCACCCATATAAGCTGCCGCACTCCTTCCATTTTTCTGATGTTTGCGACTGCCTGCCTTATATACTCGTCGTTCTCCTCTCCTCGGACGACTAACATACCGTCGCCTCTTATTCCGAAATGAGACTGAATGAATTTCAACCCCGCCGTGGTATCGAAGTCGTCGCTAAGATAACTCATCATATCGGAATTGACTTTATCGTCGTCGTTGACCAGATATACCGTCCCCACTACCGAAACTGCAAAAATAACGGCAAAGACCACGAGGATTATTACTCGGTATTTCAGGAAAAAAGCGGTCAGCTTTTCAAACATTTTCTTCCTCCGAAACAATATTGGTATTTTCCTCCCTGTCCGAAAGCTCTTCGCTCTTTTCGGACTCGGGTACTCCCTTTATCGAATTAACGTTTTTACGTTCGGTAAATAACGACAGCATACACGGCAAAACGGTAATTACCAGGACGTAACTTATGAAAGCTCCCCTCGTCATCAGCTCCGCCATTTGTTTGACGAGAAGATTATTGCTGACGAAAAAGATGGCAAGACACACCGTCATTATTATCGAAGCACTCGTCGTCAACGCCGGGAAAGCGGACGACATTGCTTTAATCGCGGCAGTTCGGGTATCCGAAAATACTTTTTTATATTCCTTAAATCGGGTAAACATTAAAATCGCATAATCTACCGTACACCCCAACTGCACGCTGCTTATAATAATGTATATCATAAAATTGAGCTTGACGGAGAATATGGTATTGAGGCTTATATTTATAAAAATGGCAAGTTCGATAAGCAACACCATCAGGAAAGACTTTAACGGAGACTTCAGTAAAACGCTCATAACAAGCCATATTATCGCAGCGCTCACCAAAAGAACGATAAGAAAGTCTTTCGGCGTAACTGCGGACATATCCGCCACCCCCGTCAAAACGCCTAACGGATAACTTACCGTAAAATATTTGTCGAGGACTTCGGTCATATATTTATGAGTGGCGAAAGCGCCTTCGTCTTCGGTATCTCCCTCTATGCCGACAAGATATAAAGTATAATAGCAATCGTTCCCTTCTGCGTCGGGCACGTTGGCAAACAAAGTCTTTACGAAAGGATTTTGTCCGATAAGAGGATTATCGAGCAATGTTATCAGTTGGTCTTCGGGCAAATTCAGAACGGAATACGCTCCTATGACCGAACTTATTTTTTCGTCCTTTTCAAGTTCCGCCATAAAGTCTTTCTGCGTCCCCGTTCGGGTTTCCAACGGAACCGCCATTATTATCTGATTCTGAAGGGTTGCGGCGAGTTCTTCCTGCACCGTCTGTTCGGCAGGTTCTTCGTAGATTTTAAGATAGGAAAAACTCACGTTGTTTTGTCCGAAAAAGGACGGAACGAGAAGTAAAGCCGCCAAAACCACGAGAACGTATCTTGCTTTCACGATTTTTTTGGCGGCGGGTTCGATGTTGACGTAAAGTTTTTTATGAGTGGTTTTTTGCAAGGCTTTGTCGAACATAAAGAGAAGACAGGGCTGAACGATAACCACCGTCACCATACTGAGCGCCACGCCTTTTATAATGACGTTTGCCAGATCCGCCCCTATGGTGAAACGCATAAAATACAACGCCGCAAAACCGCCTATCGTGGTAAGACAGCTCGCCAGGATATTGACTATCGTCCTCGGCAGCGCCTTTCTTACCGCTTCGGCAGGATTGAACATAAGGCGTTCTTCCTTATAGGTATGCAATAAGAATATGGCGTAATCCATCGTTATGCCCAGTTGCAAAACTCCGCTTGCGGCAAAGCTTATTATACTGACGTTCGGGAAAAGGTAATTGCTGCCCATATTGACTAAAACGGCAGTCCCGAGAGTAAATATCAATATAAGAGGGTCGAGGAAACTGTCGGTTGCCAGAAAAAGTATTATAAGTACCGCCAATACGCCGAAAATAAGATAAAGAGGTATTTCTTTCATCGTTTCGGTCATTACGGTGTCGGCGAGAGCGGTCATTCCGGAAATCGCCACCTCTCGTCCTAACTCGTCGTGTAATTCCGCCCGTAGCTGTTTATGGACGTTAAAGGCTTCCTGCGTGGAGGGAGAGTATTCGAAAAGGATTAAAAGTATGTAATTATACCCCGTAACAGTTCCGTTTTCGTCGATTATCGGACGGCGGAGATACTCCTTGATCTCCTCGGTGGAAATAAGGTCGCCCATACCGGCTATCGACGCAAGCGTTTCCACGCTTTTGACGTCCCCGTACCAGGCAAACTGAGTTATGCCTTTTATTTCTTTCCGCATTTTCGATATGCTTTCGGCAAGAAGCGGATCGTTTTCCTTCCCTTCCACCACCACGAAAGCGTCGCCTTCCACGGCAAAATGTTCCTTCAGAAATTCGATACCTTCGGACGTGGAAGTCCCTTCGGGCAAATATACCAGCATATCGGAATTGATTTTTTCGTTTTTTATCATAAAAATCGTCCCGACTGCGCCGAGAACGATCATAACGACAACCGCTACAACGATAACTACCCGAAATTTTATTATCAAATCGGAAAATTTCTTCATAAATGCTTATTCCACAGTTACGCTTTTGGCGAGATTTCTCGGTTTATCGATATCGCACCCTTTGGCTCTGGCTATGTAATAAGACATCAGCTGTGTGGGAATAACGCTTATTATCGGACTCAAAACTTCCTCCGTTACGGGAATTTCCATAATATAATCGGCAATATCGAGTAAGGAAGGGTTATCTGCAAAAGGCGTGATTACTGTAAGCGACGCTCCCCTCGTCTTGACTTCGGCAAGACTGGAATACATTTTGTCGATAAGATTTTTCTGCGTGACGAGAGCCACGACCATTATATCCTTTTCTATAAGGGCAAGCGTCCCGTGCTTGAGTTCGCCTGCGGCATAGGCTTCGCAATGGATATAGCTTATTTCCTTGAGTTTGAGACTGCCTTCCATAGCCACGCAATAATCCATTCCTCTGCCGAGATAAAAAACGCTTTTTCTACGGAAATTCCTGGCGGCATAAGCAGAAATTTTTTCCCTTAAAGCCAAGGCTTTTTCCGCTTTCTCGGGTAAAGCGTCGATTTCGGCACAAAAATGGGCGTAAGTTTCCGGCGTTATCGTGCCCCTTAGCAGAGCGAGGTCGAAAACAAACATCGCAAACACCAGCTCCTGACAGTTAAAGGCTTTGGTACTGGCGACGGCGACTTCGGGACCGGCGCAGATCATTAAAGCGTAATCGGCATAATGCACCATACTGGAGGTAGGCACGTTGCAGATAGTCAGCGTCTTTCCTCCTCTTGCGTTTACCATACGCTGGCAGGTAAGGGTATCCGCCGTCTCTCCGCTTTGCGAAATGGTAATGGTCAGGGTGTTTTCGTCCACTTTGACGTCGTCGTAACGGAATTCGCTCGCCATCTCGGAATGGACGTCCACGTCGGGAATAAACTTATTCAGAAGTTTTTCCCCGTAAAGTCCTGCGTGCAAAGCCGTACCGCAGCCGACGATATTGATACGTCTGATTTTTTTCAGATAATCCTTATCTATTTTGGAAAAACATTTTTCTTCACGGTAAAACTTTATCGCACGACGTAATGCGGAAGGTATTTCGCTCATCTCCTTGTCCATAAAACATTCGTAATCGGATAAGGCGTTTTCTTCCTCGGCGGTAAGCTTTATACGCTCTTTTTTCACGGGGATTCCGTCGAAAGAAAAGACTTCCGCCTTCCCTCTGCCCACTACCGCCATCTGATCGTTATCCAGCACGATGACTTCGCTCAAGAATTTCTGCAAAGAGTTGATGTCCGAACAAATAAATCCTTCGTTGTCCGTGACCCCCACTATGAGCGGATTGTCTTTTTTCACGGCGTAGATGACGTCGGGACTGTCCACGCAAATTATACCGAGCGCAAAAGCTCCCTTGAGTTTCGCCACGGCGTCGAGGATAGCCCTCTTGGTGTCGCCCTTGTCCATAAATTCCACCAGATGCGCCACCACCTCGCTGTCGGTCTGACTGCGGAAAACCACTCCTTCCGCCATGAGTTCTTCCTTTATTTCCAGATAGTTTTCGATGATTCCGTTATGTACGACGGCAAACCTGGTGTGAAAACTTATAAAAGGATGGGCGTTGTCGTCGCTGGGTCTGCCGTGGGTAGCCCACCTGGTATGACCTATGGCGAGATGCCCTTCCAAAGGATATTCCTCGAGGTGGCGTTCGAGGTTGACTATTCTGCCTTCTTTTTTAGCCACTTTAATGACGCCGTCGTTCAAAACCGCCACTCCGCTGCTGTCGTAACCTCTGTATTCGAGATATTTAAGCCCCTGTATTATTATATCGGAGGCTTTTTTGTCTCCCGTATAACCGATTATTCCGCACATATATTTATTCTCCCGATGATTTACATATTAAATAATTTTTATTTATAAGTATATCATAATTTTCTTTTTTGTGCTATAATTTACTGGACATTTTTTATGTCATTGGTTACAATATATATGCGAACGCTGGTATGGCTCAGTCGGTAGAGCAGTTCACTCGTAATGAACAGGTCATCAGTTCGAATCTGATTACCAGCTCCAAAAAAAGCGGCAAAACCTTTCTTTTTGCCGCTTTTTATTTTTGCCGAACACACCGTTTCAGTTCTGAAAATTGAAAGGCAACGTGCTGTATTTTTTGATTTCCCGAGCGTATTCCCTTTCTTTCGGGACGATTTTCCTTAAATCGTTATGGAAATTCTTACCGTGGTCGTGATGTCTGACGTGAGCGAATTCGTGCATTATCACCCAGTCGATAAGATAAGATTCGGCTTGCATTAGCATTGAATTCAACCTCATGGTCGCAGGTCTGTATCTCCAGTTGTAATTTCCCCAGTAACCCTTCACTTCGGTTACCTTGAAAATTATATTCTCCTCGAAATGAAATGCGTCTTTGGCTGAAGGATAAAGCTCCCTCGCTCTGGCTGAGAGTTTAAGCTCGGCGGTTTTCCTCCACCATTCGGAAAAGATCCTTGTAGCCGTCGCAGCGGATCCGTCCGGTACCGAAACGATAAAGCTTTCGTCGACGATTTTTACCGAAGGCGCTCCGGAAAGTACGGTAATTCGATAGGGTTTTCCGAAATAGTAAACTTGTTTGTGCGGCCGTCTCTTTCTGTCGACCGTCTTGCCCGTCAATCTCCTTTTACCCTCGGCATAAGTTTTCAATACGGGAAAAAATTTTTTCAGGTATAACCCCAAATCCTTTATGTAACCGGCATACAAACCTTTTGCCACCACATTTTCCCCGTCTTTTATAAAAAAGTTGTACAAAAGCTTTTCCCTTTCCTGTAAAACGCAGTCGAATACCCCGTAGGGCGTTCTGTAACGATAACATTTTTCCTTCATATTTTTCCCCTTTTTGTTATATAATTTAACGTGAAAATTTATAAAAAAACCGTAGCGTTCTGTCTGGGAATGAGCCTTGCGCTGTTGTCGGGCGCATTGAACGCTCTTTTTATGACGCCTCGCTCGGAATGGTTTCGTTCCCTGAAAATGCCGCCGATCTCCCCGGCCGTTCATTCTGCGGCGTGGTTGGTGTGCTATATAGCTTTTGCAATCGTTTTTGCGGAATTTCTTACCGAAAAATATCTCAGAAAATATCTTTGGACGTCGTTTTTCTTCCCCGTCGGGAACGCAGTTTGGTGCGTCGTGTTTTTCCGCTTGCACAACGCCGCCCTTTCCCTTGCGGTGCTCTGTCTGCTTAGCTCGGTCATGATTTACGTCACCGCAGTGTCCGTCCGAAAGACGAAAACAGCCTGCTTTGCCGCCGTTTTCCCTTTAAGTCATTATCTCTATCTGACGGGGGTCAATATTCTGATACTGATTCTCAACGCCTAAAGAACTTTACGGTCCTTCAAAGCCCGCTGTAAAGTCAGTTCGTCGGCGTATTCTATTTCACTGCCGACGCTAATTCCGTAAGCCAGGCGACTGACCGTTATGCCGAGAGGCTTGATCTGATTGGCAAGATACGTGGCGGTAAGCTCTCCGCCTATATCGGGATTCGTGGCGACGATAACTTCCTTGACTCCCGAAAGCCTTGCTAAAAGTTCTTTTATGCGGATATTCTCGGCGCCTATGCCTTTCTGGAAATCGATAACGCCGTGCAAAACGTGATAAACGCCCTTGAACTCTCCCGTCTTTTCCACTGCGGCGATGTCCTTCGGTTCCGCCACCACGCATATTACCGACTTGTCCCTGGTGGCGCAAATGTCGCAGACGTCCTTATCGGTAAAGGTGCCGCACTCTTTGCAAAAATGTATTTTCCGTTTGGCGTCCACGATCGCCGCCGCAAACTGCTCGGCTTCCTCCTCCGAAAAGCCCAAAACCGCATACGCATAACGGGCGGCGGTCTTTACGCCGACTCCGGGAAGCGTACGGAAACGAGCGATAAGAGCGGATAAAGCATCCATGCCCATTGCTTAAAACAATCCCCCTCCGAGACCGCCGGTGATGGGCCCCATAACCCTTTCCTGTTCCTCTTCGACGAGTTTCATAGCTTCGTTTATGCCGGCAACGATCATGTCCTCCAACATTTCCACGTCGTCGGGATCCACCGCTTCGGGAGCGATTTTTATGGAACTTAATTTTCTGTCGCAGGTCATCACCACTTCCACCATACCTCCGCCTGCGGTGGCGACCACTTCGGTATCCGCCAGTTCTTCCTGCGCCTGAGCTATATTTTGTTGCATTTTCTGAGCCTGGCGCATGATCTGCGCCATATTGTTGTTTCCGCCGAAACCGCCGTTGAATTTTGCCATCTATTAAAATACTCCTTGAACTGAATAATCTTGTCTTAATATGCAGCCTATGCCGAAGGGAGCAGAATCGAAGAATCGAATACCACCTGTATAGCCGGACGTACTCCGCTTCGGACTTCGAAGTTTAGAGCGCCGTAAGCGTGAACGTAACCGGTATATTTGACGTAAGCTACTCTTTTATCCCTGTAAGAATAAGTGGAACCCGCCCCTCTGAGCCACCAGGAACCCTGTCCGGCATGAGCGGTGCTGGTCGCTCGGTAAACTCCGTTAGCCGCCGCAAAATCGCTTACCAAAGCTTTCCGCAGAGGATCGTTGTAGGAAAAATCGGTACTGAAACCGTAGGACGCATTGATGGCTTCGCTGTAATTCAACAGCCAAAGGTTGCAGGGATAACTTTCGGTCCTGCTCGAAATGGCGCTGGTGTATTTATTGAAACTTCTGCTGCGTACCAACGAGGTATCGAAACCGGAGGTTATAAAATCGTAAAGTCCGTCCTCTTCCTCTTCACCCTCTTCGTGTACTCCGTCCAACAAGCGTTTGACGGTACTGTCGGCATACATGGTATCGGGATCGAAATAGTAGCGAACAAAACTGGTAATATCCGTCCCTATGGTACTCGCCACGCTCTCATATGCGTCTTGTATGAATCCTCCGTTCTTCTGATAGGAAGAACATTGCAGAACGGACGTCGAGAGCATATAGACGGTTTCGCCGTCGGAGGCTTTTTGCCCTTTCGGTTTAAGGACCCGCCATTCCACCGGCTCGTATTCGAAGACGTACGTCATCGCCGAACTGTATCCGTTCTCGCTGAGGTTCGGAACGTTATACGGCGTAAATTTGAAATACTTTACGCTGTTATAAGTAAATGCCGCCTCGTTTCCGGCAGACTTATACTCGTTGCTGTTTTTGATGGATTTCAAAAGATCGTAATCGGTGACCTGAGACTGGGGATAACTGCCGTAATAGACGTACTGGTATCCGTCTCTGGAATCGAGAACGGCGGTGGGAGCGAACTTTGCGTAAAGAGTAACGTTTCCCGAAGTTCCGGCTTCGATTTTTTCTATCTCCGTACCTTCCTGAAAATCTTCGGTGGTGTACCAGCCCTGGAACTCGAAATTAACGGTATTCCCCGACGGACCGGTATAGCTTTTTACCGGAGTGGGAAGGGTCATATCGTATTCGCCGCTGTAGGTGAAGAAAATATCGTCGAGATCGAGAGCGTCGTCGGGTACGTTGAAGTCGACGATATTACCCTTGGAACTCTGAGGGGCTATGGTAATGCGGTAATCGGTGGCTTTCTTGCCGCTGGCGCTGACCACGTGCACGACGGCGAGACGCTGCGATTTTGCCGAAACGTCCACCACCGTCCCCTCGGGTTTACTGACGGTACCGTCCTCGTCTATGATTTTGGTCAAATAAAAACTCGCCCCTTCGCTGACTTTGACTATTTGCGAAAAATCGACTTTCTTCTCGCCGTCCTTGTAGTAATAGGTAAGGGTCTGCGGAGTGGTTGCGATAAAATCGGTGTTGTAATTTATTATGAAAGCTTTTTGATTATTTTGATAAACGGTATGACCCGCTATCGCTCCGATAAGGGCAATTATCAGAACGAGCACGACCGAAACGACGACTATGGCCGCCGTTTTCTTAGAAACCTTTACGTTAAGAGTGTTTTCTCGCATACCGACTCCGAAATAATCACAGTATATATTTATTATATATTCTTAACTACAATAATGTCAAGCGAGGAAAATTACCGAAAATAACGGCAAATCCGTACTTGCCGAAAAATTTACTCTCTGTTTTGACCGTTGCGATAATCTCTCATCGCCCTGTCGTTCCTGCGGGAAACGCCCAAGAAGGTCCTGCCGTGATTGAAAAGCAGATCGAATACCAATAAAAGAGCGGGCGCACAGAAAATTATCTGCAGGATAAGCGCAAGCAATCCGCCTCCGAAGCCGGCTTTCTTGAAATCGTAAATAAGGATTATCAGCAAGATAACCGCCCCTGCCGCAGCCAAAACCCAGCCTACGCCCGACGAGGCGGTAAGGAACAGACCTCCGGCTATAAGTCCCGCCGCAATCGCCATAAAAGCTCCTCCCGGGTATAAGCTGAAACCGTATCTGCGGATATAAGCTCGGTTCACAAAGGCGGAAATTATCCAGAAAACTATTATTGCCACCACGGCTATAATAAGATATTTCAACCAATTTTCCATAAATATTCCCTCCCGAATTTATTATATCTTACTGTATTATACCATTGTTAAGGAATATTTTCAATAAGTTTTTTATTACGGCTATTGAAATTTCCGTTACGAAATAGTAAACTGTAATAAAAGGAAAAAGAGGCGTAAAAATGAACGAAAACGAAAAAATCATAACTTCAAACGGCGATGTCGCTCCCGTAAGTCCGAAAAACGAAGAGGATATGGCGAAAATTAATTATATTATGTATCCGCTCGGCACGGTGGGACGGGATTTTCTATACAACCTTTTCAACAGTTTTCTCCTGACTTACATTCTCTTTACGAAAACCCTTACCGAAGCCCAGTTCGCTTCGGTGAGCATAATAATTATCGTAGCGAGGATCTTCGACGCTTTCAACGATCCCGTAATGGGCGGAATAGTGGAAAACACCCGAACGAGATTCGGAAAGTTCAAGCCTTGGATGCTGATAGGCGCAGTCCTTACCGCCGGGGTGGTCATAGCCACATTCTCCACCTCCCTGCAAGGCTGGTCGTTCATTGCGTTCCTTGCGGCGATGTACTTCTTATTCAGCATTACCTTCACGATGAACGATATTTCCTACTGGGGTATGCTCCCCTCGCTTTCCCGCAACGAACACACCCGTAACAAGCTCACCTCTTTCGCTCAGATCTTTGCGGCGGCGGGAGGAGGGATAGCCGGTATCGCCATACCCGTGTTTACCGCAGGCAACCTTACCATCGGCGGAAGCTCGGTCAAAGCCTATTCGATAATAGCCGTCGTCGCCGCCATCTTTATGGTGGGATTCCAGCTGTTTACGGTATTCGGAGTGAAGGAAAAACCCCTCCCTGCCGACCTTGCCAAAGCTCCGCCGCTGAAACTCAAGGATATGTTCAAGGTGCTTTTCAAGAACGATCAACTTATGTGGTGCGCCCTCATAATGCTCATTTTCAACGTCGCCACCAACGTCGTCGGAGGCGGTCTGAGTATGAGTTACATATATTTCGAATTCGGATATAACGGTATCCTTATCACGGTGTTTGGGGTCTTTTACGCCATAACAAGTACAGCTTTTACCCTTTTCTATCCTTGGATGGCGAAGCGACTCGGCAGGGATAAACTTATCACGATAACCTCCCTCTGCACCATAGTAGGATATACCGTCATGATGATAGCCGGACTGGCCCTGCCGCATGACCCGTGGCTGCTTAAATTCGGCGTTATGGCGTTCTGCTACGGCGTGGTCGGCTTCGGACAGGGCTTCTATATGATAATGGTCATATCTATAGCCAACACCGTGGAATACAACGAATGGAAGACCGGCAAAAGAGACGAAGGACTTATCTTCTCCCTCCGTCCCTTTACCGCTAAAATGGGGTCGGCGTTTATGCAGTTCATCGTAATGCTGGTTTACCTTGCGGTGGGCGTAACGGCTTTCACCAACGGAATAAGCGATCTCGAAAACGCCGCTTCCCGAGGAGAAATAACCGACGCCGTGAAAACCGAGGGAATAAAACAGATCCTGGAAGGCGTTCCCGAAGGCAAGAAAATGGCTTTACTGATATGCATGTGCGTTATCCCCGCAGTGGGATTGCTGGTAGCCTGGACGCTCTATCGCAAAAAGTGTTTCCTTAACGAAGCCCGTCACGCCGAAATAGTCCGCCTGATAGCCGAAAGAAGGGAAGCCGAAAGCGTCGCCGAGACGGAAAGCGTCGCCGAGACGGAAAGCGTCGCCGAAGCGGCGGAATAAAATTCCCCTCTCCCCCTTACTGACCGAATATGGCTTGAACGTAATCGTCAATGTATTCTCTTTTACTGGTAGTAATATACATAGCTTTTATAGGTCTCGGACTTCCCGACTCCCTGCTCGGGTCGGGTTGGCCGGTAATGCACGTTTATTTCGACGTTCCCGTCTCCTTTATGGGGATAGTTTCCATGATAATAGCGGCAGGCAGCGTTGTTTCGGGGTTGTTTTCCGATAAATTCGTCGCAAAGTTCGGGACCCGTACCATTACTTTGGCGAGCACTCTGCTGACGGCGGCGGCGATGATAGGTTTTTCTTTCGCCACCGAATTTTGGATGCTGTTACTGCTCGCCGTTCCTTACGGACTGGGCGCAGGCGGTATCGACGCCGCCTTAAACAACTTCGTCGCCCTGCACTACGCTTCCAAGCATATGAGCTGGCTGCATTGCTTCTGGGGCGTCGGGGCGATCGTAAGTCCTTTCGTCATGGGATACGCCCTCGCAAATTCGGTCTGGAACGACGGGTTTTTTATAGTAGGCTGCATTCAACTCGGTATCGTCGCTCTCCTGATCCTCACCCTCCCGATCTGGAAAAAATACAAGTCCGTCGACACGGATAAGCACAAAAAAATCGGGATAAAAAATGTGCTGAAGATAAAAGGAGTCCCTTTCGTACTGATAGGTTTCTTTTGTTACTGCGCCACCGAAGCCACGGCGATGTATTGGGCAAGCACTTATTTCGTGGAAGCGAAAGGTTTCGACGCGGAAAAAGCCGCCAACCTTGCTTCGCTTTTCTATATCGGAATAACTTCGGGCAGGATATTGAGCGGATTTATTTCGGATAAACTCGGCGACCGAAAACTTATTCTTGCGGGAAGCTCCGTTTTGATATGCGGAATAATCCTTCTCGCTATTCCGGCAAACGCAGAAGCCGTGCCTATAGCCGCATTTGTCGTAATAGGTTTCGGCTGTGCACCGGTATTCCCGAGTATAATCCACTCCGCCCCGCACAATTTCGGCGAAGAAAACTCCGGTGCCGTAATAGGACTGCAAATGGCGTGCGCATATACGGGTACCACGTTTATGCCGCCTCTGTTCGGGCTTTTGGGGAACTTAACGACTTTCGCCGTTCTCCCCTTATACCTTGCTTTCTTCGTGATCCTCACCGTGATAATGACGGAATTGACTTTCAAAACCGCCGCAAAAAACCGCACTCACGACAAAATATGATGTTCTCCGATTTATAAAATTTTAAGGGGTCAACGCCGATTTGCGTTGACCCCTTTTCCCTGCGACACTGTTTTGGAAAGTTTGTCCGTACACGACTTAATCGTCCCAGCACCTGTTCATATTGACTTCTTTGCCTGTGGAAAATTTATAAAGGTAACTTTCCGTTCCGTCGGGATTTTCGGTAACGTGTATCGAGAAGCGGGTCATTACGTTGTTTTCCACGAATGTCGCTTCGATGTGGGATTTCCCGTTGGAAGCTATTTTCTCTTTGAAGTCGATCACCGTAGTTACGTTGTTTTCATAGGAACGTATCTCCACTTCGGTTTCGTCGGCTTCGGTTTCTATCTCCAGTTCGAACGCCGCCGTGGTTATTCCGTTTTCCACCACCGTATAGGAATATTCGTTTTCACCGTCTTCCTGTTCCTGTTCGATCTTGACGTAATTGGCTCTGTCGATATACGCTATGAATTCCATTTCGTTTTCGTCGAAAGCGCTTTCCCTTTCCCCTCTGACGGTGTATTCCTGTCCGTTGAAACTCATTATTCCTTCCAGCGCGGTTTTGGTCTCGTCCTCGTCTACTACGGTGCGGGTCTCGTTATAGTAAAGGATGAATTCCGTAGCTTTCCCGGTAATGTCTTTAGACTGAGCCACCAGTTTGAAAGCATATCCTTCTTTATCGGATTCGGTTTCCGTAAAAGTCACGCCGCTGTCGGAAAGAAAACTTTCCACTATGCCGAGATAACGGTTAATCGTAGCAAGATCCTCTGCTTTAAGTTCCTCCTGCGTCACATATTGTCCGTTTGCGGGAGCATTGGACGGGACGGCGTCTTCGTTTTCCGCACTCAATCCGCTCAATAAAGCTCCGCTCCCCACGGTGGCAAAGGCGTAATTCGATTTGACCGTGGTTATGGTCCCCTGCCCGTTGCCCCCGGTGGTTCCGCCGTTCCCGTCGGTACCGCCGTTTCCGAGATCGGCAGGCGGAACGGTCTCCTCGTCGCACGCAACCAGCATTGCCGCCGTCAGCAATATTACCGCTATTAAAATAAACAATAAACTCTTTTTCATTTTTAACGCCTCCTTGTCAGGTGTTTTCACTATATAAACAAATTAAAAACGGTTTTTGCCAAAGTTTCGAAAAAAAATTTTTTAATCGTCATCGTCGTCGTCATCGTCGTCGTCATCGTCGAAAAAGTCCTCCCTGTCCATATCCACCGTCTCTCCGCTCTCGGCAAAATATCTATAGGACGTGTTGCCGTTTTCTTCGGTAACTTCCACTCGGTAAACTTTCCTCTGCCCGTTGTTTTCGGTCAGAACGGTAAAATATCTTTCGCCTACTTTCCTTTGGTAAAAGATCAGAAGTTCCTCCGAACCGTCTTTGATCTTCATTTCCACTTCGTTCACGCCGTTTCCGGTTTCGCTTTCCAAAGAGAACTTGTCCACCTTCTTGCCGTTTTTATAAACGGTATAGGAATATTCCGTCTCCCGATATTCCGCCTCGTGTTCCACCACCACATAAGTGCCGTCCTTTGCCGTAGCGGTAAATTCCAACTCCTCCTCTCCCTGTTCCAAACTCCTTTCGCCTCTTACCTCAAAAATCGTATTACCCATTTTAAGGATACCGGTTATCGACGTTTCGGTTTCCTCTCCGTTATTTTCGATAATTTTCTCATTATAGTACAATATCGATTCGGTCAAGGAACCGTCCACCCCTCCGATACGGGTCACGAGCATTTTTTCGTAGTCGGGCAGATCGCTTTCTTTTTCTACCGTCACCAGCCCTTCGCTCAGCACGGTCTCCGCAAGCAGCATATATTTGTTGATCAAAGTTATATCGTCGGAACGAGCCGATAGCGTTTCGGCGTAAGCCAATGCGGAAAAAGCCGCGCCCGATACCGTGACGTCGGAGGTAGCGACGGTCCGGTAATTCATCAGGGTGAGTCCGCCGCTCGCCGCCGAAAAAGCATAAACTTTCTGACTTGCCGACAGCTCCGTCACGGGCGGAACGGGCACGTCCGTATCTCCTCCGGGCTTTCCGGGAGCCGATCCCGTTCCGCCCGTCGGCACCAACGCTACTACTATGGCTATTATCAGAACCGTCGCCAATGCTCCTCCCAAAACGTAAAACCAACCTTTACGGGAGGAAGTTTGTGAAGCTTTACCGCTTTTTTCGGAAAAAACGAGTTTGCTCTTTATTTTCTCCTTATTCTCTTCCGAAGGCAAAAGCGTCTGCGACTGGCGTTTCAATGTTTTTTCGATTTTTCCGATTTTCATTCCGCTTTCTCCTCTAGATATTTTTTCAGTTTTTCCAACCCTTTTTTATACTTCCAGCTCACCGTCGATACGGGCATCTCCAAAACTTCGGCAATCTCCCGCCTTCGGTATCCCCCCATGACCGCCGCCATAACTATTTCGAACTCGTCCTGCTCCAGGATTTTTCCCGCAACGTCCACCAACCAGTTTTCCGTGCCGTCGAAACCCTTTCCGCCCATCTTGACGTTAATATATTCCTCTTCCGAAGGCGTTTCTCTTGCGGTGCGGTGATATTCGTTTATCGCAAGGCGTCCCGCTATGGTCAGTATCCACGCCAGAAAATTCGTCCCCGAAAGATATGTGCCTATTTTTCCGTAAATTGTCAGGTACGTTTCCTGCAGAACGTCTTCCGCTTTCATTTTGTCTTTCAGTACCGAATACGCCTTGACGAAAACCGCTTTATAAGTGGCGTCGTAAAGCTCGTCAAAGGCTTTTTCTTCGCCGGTTTTCAGTCGTTCGGCTATTCTCTCCAGATGTTCGTGTTTCATTAAGTGTTCGCTCCGACGACCCTTTCCGTATAATAAACAATTACGGTCGGTCGTTTTGCCAAAGATTAAAATATTATTTTTGAAATTATTATAACATAAAGGTCCGGTTTTTCAAAACCCCTCTTGATTTCGACGGAACAGCGATATTATAATATATATAAGGGAAAATTATCCGTAAGTAAATATAGGAGGTTGAACAATGGAACATCTCGTTATCACTATAGGAAGAGAAAACGGAAGCGGCGGACGTCACGTCGGAGAAGAACTCGCTAAAGCCCTCGGCATAAAGTTTTACGATAAGGAAATTCTCGCCGAAACTGCCCGTCAAAGCGGTTTCGCTCACGAATTCATCGCCGAAAACGAGGAGAAAAAACCGCAATTTTTCTGGGGAACGGGAGCTTTCTATATGTACGAACAGCCCATTTCCGTCAAACTCTATATCGAACAGTCCAAAATCATAAAGCAACTCGCCGAAAAGGAATCCTGCGTAATAGTGGGCAGATGCTCCGATTACGTCCTGCACGGGTACAAGAACGTAATTAACGTCTTCGTGCACGCTCCCCTCTCCGCCCGCATAGCTCGCGTGGCAGAAAGAGAAGGTCTTTCGGAAAAGGACGCCAAAACCCGCATCAATAAAACCGACAAAGCCCGTTCGGCTTACTATAATTATTTCACCAACCAGATCTGGGGCGAAGCCAAGAACTACCACCTCTGCGTGGACACCGAAAATCTCGGCATAGAGGGTACGGTGGAAATGATTAAAAAATATATAGAACTGCTCAAGGGCTGACCCCTCTTCGTTGCGTCCGAAAAAATCTCACACTAAAAAAGGTATGCGCACCGCATACCTTTTTCTTGAGACGTCGTTATGGTATTCGAAACGATCATCTTTGTCCCAGAGGAAGATATTCTCTCCTGCCGCAGACGCCGCAATAACCGGGACGGATGATTTTCCCTTTGTTGGAAAGTTCTTCTATCCTGTGGGCGGACCACCCGGCTATTCTCGATACCGCAAACATCGGCGTGAACAACCCTAACGGCAAGCCCAGCATATTGTAAACGAAACCGGAATAGAAGTCGATATTCGGGCAGACCCCTTTATATATCTTTCTCCTGTCGGAAATGACTTCGGGCGCAAGGCGTTCGATTTTTTCGTAGAATTCGTATTCCTTGTCGAGATGTTTTTCCTCGGCAAGCAGTTTGACGTAATATTTCAGTATATCCGCTCTCGGATCGCTGAGAGAATAGACGGCGTGTCCCATGCCGTAAATGAGTCCGCTCTTGTCGAAGGCTTCCTTGTCGAGAATCTTGGCAAGATAATCTTTCATTTTGCCTTCGTCGCCGTCGGGCACGTTAGCTTTTATGTCCTCGAACATTTTGACGACTTTAATGTTTGCGCCGCCGTGACGGGGACCTTTCAAGGAGCCTAAACTCGCCGCCACCACCGAATAAGTATCAGCCCCGGACGAACTCACGACGTGCGTGGTAAACGTGGAATTGTTGCCGCCGCCGTGCTCTGCGTGTAAAACGAGACAAATATCCAGCAGTTCGGCTTCCAGCTCGGAATAGCGGCTGTCCGGCCGCAACAGGTGCAAAATATTTTCCGCAGTCGAAAGTTTATCGTCGGACTGATGAATGATAAGACTGTTATTGTTATTGTAATATTCGTTTACCTGATAACTGTAAACGGCTATGGACGGAAATTGCGCTATAAGCTGGAGGCATTGCCTTAAAACGTTCGGAATGGTCAAATCGTCGGCTTTATGGTCGTAAGGATACAACGCAAGCACGCTCCTTGCCAGCGAATTCATCATATCGTCGGACGGGGCTTTCATGATTATATCTCGGACGAAGCTTTTCGGGATAGCTCTGAGCCTTACCAGAAGCTGTTTGAATTCCTCGAGCTTTTTCTCATCGGGCAACTCGCCGAAAAGCAAAAGATAAACGGTCTCTTCGAAGCCGAAACGTCTTTCGCTGACGAAGCCTTTGACGAGTTTTTTAATATCGATACCCCTGTAATACAGCTCGCCTTCCGTCGGCACTTTAACGCCGTTTTCTTCCTTGAAGCTGATAATATCGCTGATTTCGGTAAGTCCGGCGAGGACGCCCGCGCCGTTAATATCCCTCAGCCCTCTCTTGACGTCGTACTTTTCGTAATACTTGGAATCGATAACGGTGCTCTTATAAGCAAGTTTAGCCAGAGAGGAAATTTGTTCTTTATCTTCGTGATTCAATTTAGACAATACGAAGGTCATCACCCACCTCCTATAAAACTATAATAGCTAATATTATAGCACAAACGTCCAAATTATGCAACCTCTTTTTCCCGCCGCATTTCCTGCCGAAACTCACGTTTCAACCGCTTTTCCGTCACGCAAAACAAATCAACTTTTACATTTGTCCGACTTCCAACATCTTAAATCAATCTTAAACCAAGCCTTATAATAATATTCCTAATAAAAAATACTTCTTTATTTATCATTCCTTTAACTATTAAATTTTTTCATGATCTCAATTCTTTTTTTTGTTCTTCATATTTTTTTAACCAATATTGAGCCTCATCATAATTCTGTTCCACGCCTTGCCCGTTATAGTAACATAATCCCAAATTTCGCTTGGCGGCAAAATTCCCTTGCTCGGCAGCCAAACGATACCATTTTGCCGCTTCTGTATAATATTGCTCAAACCCAAGCCCCATCTCATAATATCCACCTAATTTTGCAAATCTGTAGATTGACTTCCATATTGAAAGTTAACGTCAAGCTTTTTCATAAATTTTTTTCACACTTAATTCCCATACCATCTATACTGTTTTTATGATAATTATAAATTTTTGTGCATTTCGAATGTTTTCCTTTTGTGTACAAATTAATTATTGCTATAGTATTTTTGTTCAATAAATTAATTAAGCGTCTTTCAAAATCTAAATACTTAGTTTCCCAATAATATAAAAATATTTAATCTCGGTAGTATTCGGTAGGCAAGCCTAAACTACATTGATATTGAATCGCATTTATTAAATAAACTGAGTAGGATTGAGTTGTATTTAATGTGTTTGCTGTACTCAAATTTTTGCTCGTTGAAAATGCCTGATAGAATTTATTTATAAAAAACTTATCGTTTTGCAATGGCAACAACCCTTTACCTTTAGAATCAAATTCGTCAATATGTGGGCTTTCAAGTACAACTATGATATTAGACTGGTTATTTGGCATTGTATTTGTTATTAATCTCTTATTTCCTAATTGCCATTTTGAATTTATGTACTTTAAATCTAAACTATTCGACTTTGTGTAAATACGCTCCACCAAAAGAAACCAAAATCGAAACTGTCGGTTTTGGTTTCTTTTTTTTGTGGGATAAGTGGTCGTCGACCCCGTTATTTATAACGGGTTCGGCGCGGCGGTACCGATACCGTTAGTCGGAACAACTCGCGATGCCGCGGTTTTCGTCGCATGGCGAAACTCCCGTGGCAAGCCAGCCGGCTCCGTCAGATTTTTATAATCGTCATGTGAATGACGCATTGCATTTAAGTGCAAAAAGCCCGCGGAAATGCGTCCCCACGGGCTTTTTTATTTTGGGTTGGTATGTTACTTTTTAAATCTGCTTTTTATGGCGTCTGTCAGTTTTGACAAAAATCCTTTGGGTTCGGTTTTGACGATCACAACCTTTTCCTCGTCGGGAGATACAGCTACCGGGGCTTCCTCATAGGCATTGTGCCCGGGTGTGATCGCATTTGTAGTGCTTTCGTTGAAGAAGCGCGCATATGCGCTGTCGGCGGCGACTCTTATCTCGGTTTTTCCGTCAACACCGAATTTGCTGTTCATTTTTATAATCACATCGTTGTCTTTTACCGTTCCGTGCACGTTGACGGTATCGCCGAGTCTTTCGACTATATTGCATTTCATTGAAAAAGACATATCCTTGAAATCTGCAAATCTCTCGTCCTCTTCGTATATAAGATTTTCCGGACGGATACCGTAAACTATCCTCTTATTTTCGTAGGCGGCGAGAAGTTTTTGCTGTTCCTCGGTCAGTCTGATCTTTTCGTCAGTACCGTCAATACAGAAAAACCCTTTTTCCGATTTACCGTGCAGAAAATTCATTGCGGGAGTGCCTATGAATCCCGCCACGAACATATTTGCCGGATGGCTGTATACCTCGTTCGGCTCGCCGATCTGCTGGATAAACCCGTTTTTCATGACGACAATGCGTGACGCCATCGTCATTGCCTCGATCTGGTCGTGCGTGACGTAAATTGTCGTCGCTTCCACTTCTTTGTGGATTCTGACGATCTCACTTCTCATCGCTACTCTGAGTTTTGCGTCGAGGTTGGAAAGAGGCTCGTCCATAAGGAACACCTTGGGACGGCGCACGATCGCTCTGCCAAGCGCGACTCTCTGTCTCTGACCGCCCGACAACGCGCGCGGCTTCCTGTTGAGATACGGGGTGAGTTTAAGTATGTCAGCCGCCGCTCTGACCCTCGAATCTATCTCCTGTTTGGGAACTTTCCTGAGTTTCAGTGCATACGCCATATTGTCGTAAACCGTCATCTGCGGATATAGCGCATAAGACTGGAACACCATCGCTATGCCTCTGTCTTTTGGCGCAGCGCTGTTCATCAGTTTGCCGTTGATATACAACTCCCCGTAAGATATCTCCTCGAGACCTGCTATCATTCGCAGCGTCGTGGACTTGCCGCATCCGGACGGACCGACGAAAACGATGAACTCTTTGTCCTCGATGTCGATCGAAAAATCGTGTACGGCGTGAACGCCGCCGTCGTATACTTTATTTACGTTTACAAGTTGAACAGTTGCCATGTCATCTTACCGCCTTATCTACAGTTTCTCTGTTTCCCATCGAGGGGATCGCGCCGTAACCGGTAGTGGTATACGCACCGCATTTGCAGGCAAAATCGAGTATTTTGCCGTAATCAATCGTATCTTCAAGCAGATTTTCGGGTTTCGCACCCGCCTTGAAAAGTCCGGCTATCAGCGCGCCGAAGAACGAGTCTCCCGCACCCGTCGTATCCACGGCTTTGACCTTGTATCCCGTGCACTCAAACCTGCGACCGTCGGCGAGTATTATATCTGCTCCTTTGCTTCCGTCAGTTACGGCGAGCACTTTGAGACTGCCTCCGAAAAGCGCTTTTTCGCGATCAGCGGCGTCTCCGACGATAAATTCAAGCTCGTCCTTGCCCACCTTGATGACGTCGGCGTATTGCGCAAACTCTTTCACGACCTTTCTCAGTTCCTCGGGATCTTTCCAGAGATTAAACCTGAGATTGGGATCGAAGCAGATCAGCGTGCCCGCCTTGACCGCCTTTTC
Organism: uncultured Christensenella sp.; assembly: GCA_949285605.1. GTDB lineage: Bacteria > Bacillota > Clostridia > Christensenellales > DTU072 > CAG-1782. The sequence goes on along the minus strand of CASDZI010000013.1, from coordinate 11,704 downwards.
TATAAGATACCTGTGCGTGTCTCTTGCGGTATCCGTAGCGAGCGCTACGCTGCCGAACTCAAGCACGTCGCCTTTGGAAAATTCAACATCCTCAAAGTCGGCGGGCTCTATGTAAAGATCGGCGGTCATCGTGCGGTAAAAGCTGAAATCTCTCTCACCGTTCTCGCGTATGCTCACGAACGCGAGCGAAGTGTTGAGATCTGCGCTTCTTCCGATATGAGATACGTCGACGCCCTCGCTCTCGAGAGTTGCGACGAGAAAATCTCCGAACCCGTCAGCTCCGACCTTGGTCAGATAGACGGCGTCGCAACCCAGTTTTTTCGCCTGAACGCATACGTTGGCGGGAGCGCCGCCCGCTTTTTTCACAAACCTGTCGGTTTCTTTCAGCGAGCCGTTGCCCTCAGACTGAAAATCTATCAGCAATTCTCCCATGCAATAAATTTTATTCATAAAAACTTATACCTCCGAATTTTACGTTTACGCCGTTGGAGTAGAACGCAAAATAGTTGTCTTCCATATTCACAAAACGGGCAGTGACGGCGACGGTGTCGTCGAAATAAACCGTCAGCACCTCCCCTTCTATCAGCACGTCGACCGAATACGTTTTGCCTTGCATATAGACGAAGTCCACGTTGGCGAGCGGATCGCCGTAGCGGACTATGCTGGACACGTCGTTGTAACACGTCAGCTTATTGCCGGCGGGATCGAACGCCACAACGGCTTCGCCAAGCCTGTCGTTGAGCCCCTTCTTCAGACCGAAAGTCAAACCGAAATTGCCGCCGTAACCGTTCACGGTAACGTCGAAGCTCATTCTGACGATTCCTTCCGGGATCTCAAAAACCGCCCTTGAAGCGAATCCCGACCCGTCAAACGCCACGTCGCCTGCCTCGCCGCCGTCCGCGAACGCGTATTCTTTCTCTGAGTTCACGGCTTCTTCCACGCCCGACACGAGCACGGCGCAAAGCTCTCCGTTCGATTTCTGCAATATCTGATGAGTGACGAGATTGCCGCCCCAGTCGAACTCGCCGACCGCACCGCCGGTCAGCGTCGCACACCAGGCGAACGCATACAGATCGTCGCCCGCCTTTTCAAGCCTTCCTGCGTAAAAACCGCTGGCGTCTATGCTGTCGCGCTCGAATTTCTTCCACTCTCCGTTCCTCTCCGTGCGGTATCTGTAATGAGTCACCCTGTTCTCTCCCTGCTCGCTGTATGCAAGATACCAATATCCGTTGTACTCCACGTAGGACGGACACTCCATGTTGTAGGTGCCGTCGTCATTAGCAAAGAACACCCCGCGGTAGATCCACTCGTCGTCGGCAGCGTCGAGAGAGGTCGACGAATACCTCTTTATAACTCCTCTTCCACCCTCGTTGGTAGTCACGAGCATATAATAGCACGCGTCGTACGAGTCGTAATACACGTAAGGATCTCTGAAGTCGTTGCTGTCACCGTAAAGATTGAAATCTTCGATCTTGATCCATATTTTCTGATCCTTGCTGACCGCGTGCCTGACCACTTCGAAATACGGCAGACCCGTATTCTCCTCCGCGTTATGCCCGGTATAGAAGCAATGATATACTCCGTTTTCGTCCTTGATAAAAGAGCCCGTGCCTATCGCCGCGTCGGGAGACTTGTACTTTTCCTCAAACGGGATCACTATTCCCTCGTCGGTATAATGCAGAAAATCGGTAGTCGTCAGCCTCGATATAGGATGATAATACGTGCTGAGAGTTCCCCTGCTGTTCTGCAGATGGTAGATGTTCATAACGCCGTCGTCGTAAAACGGCATCACGTCGCCCATCGTCACCCCGACCGTATCGTTATAGGACGAGACGGGAAATACCGACGCGGACAGATCCTTTTCGTTTTCCTTGTCGCCGCACGCGACGAACGTCATAACGAGTGCCAGAGCCGCCAATGCGACCGCAACTAATTTTCTGATTCTCATACGTCCACCCTTTCCACGGCTGATATTTCTGCTTTGCCGACAGTTTCAAGCGACAACCCGCCGTCTATGTAAATTCTGCTGCTGACGGTCTCTCTGCCACCGTCAACGAATATTTCGACACCCGATACGTCTATGAGCACGAGCACTTCGCAATCAGTGTATCTGCCGTTGGTTTTTCTTACGCAACCGTTCATATTGTTGGAAAGCGTTGTGTCGAGATATATCTTACCCGACGCACTGCCTACGGAAAACTCTCCGTCCTTTCCTTTGAACGCTACCTTACCGTCTCCCGTCAGTCTGAGTTTAAGACGTGCGCAACGCGGCACGCCGTCACCGACGTAAGGAGAACAATATTTGTCCAGTTCTCTCACGGGAGCCTGGAATACGTCTCCCTCTCTCAGCGAGATCTCGCGCGGTATAGTGAAAGCTCCCACCCAGCCGTCTCTGTCGTTCTGCGTGGGATAGGACTTGCCCCACATCTCCTGCCAGCCGATCATCAATGGTCTTTCTGAGCCGTTTACGAATTGCGGCGCATAAAAGCAGTCGCCCTTGTCTATCTCTTTTATCAGATCGACTGTCATTTCTCCCTTTTTGAAATCGACGTTGCCGACTATGAACACACTCGAATTGACGTTTTTGAAGTCGTTGCCGCGCTCTTTAACGTTGCAACCGGACACTACGAAAACGTCCTTGTCTCCCACTCTGCACAGCGACGGGCACTCACCCATATCTCCCAGCTCATAAAAGGGTCCTATCGTAAACCTGTATTCAAGTCGGGAAAGGTCTTTGCCTCCGAGCACGACAATAACTCCGCTGTTGCTCCGCTTGTCCTTGCTGCCGAGAAACACGAAATACTCGCCCTTTCTCTTCACGGGATAGGGGTCACGGAAATCCGCGCGACTGATATATTCCGGGAGATCCTCGTTGTCGAACGCCTTTATCTTTTCGCCGAACGTCACGCCGTCGTCAGAATACGCTACGAAAACTTCCTCTTTTTTTACTAAATCGCTCTCGTGATGCAAAGTGAACACAGCGCACAAGCCGTCGTCCGTTCCAATCGCTCCGCCCGAAAAAATGCTGTCGTATTTTGCATCCGGAACGATCGCGACGTCCTCGTCGACGTATTTTATCAGATCTTCGGAAGTAAATTGCCCCCACAGCATCACGCCGGGCTTTACGTCAAACGGATTGTACTGATAAAAAAGATGATACTTTCCGTTGAACACGCTCAAACCGTTGGGGTCGTTCATCCAGCCGATCGGCGGCATCATGTGATATCTTTGTCTGAAACGTGGATCGATGCCCGCCTTGTTTTCTTTGATATATGCGTTTATCTCTTTCAATGTCTTCATAGTTGTCAGTCCAAAGTTGCGTCCTTATATGAAATTTTTACGTCGCTTATTTCTATCTTTACGTCGTTATACGCCTGATTCGCCTGAGAACCGAATTGCCAGACGAAATTGTTGAGTCTGTTGCCGCCCGCGGAATTGCAGAAGAAAGTGTACACCTGCTCGTCTTCCGTGATAGTAAATCTCGACCATACCCATGTGGGATCCCAGCCGCCGTATTTGACTGCAGCGAAAATGGTGACGACGGGTTTGCTCGCCTTGGCTTTGAACGTAACGACGTAATTTTCGCCGCTGCCGCCGACGTAAAACTCGGGTCCGATCACCTGCTGCTGCCAGTCAGTCGGAGCGAACGACGGGATCGTGTACGTAAAGCTTCCGCCGAACGTATGCAATTCCCCCTGATAGCCGTCTGCCTGCTTGGATACGAAATCCTTGAGCGTGATGACTTCCGTCTTGTTGCCGTCCCATTTCGCGACCACGCTGAGATCGGAAATCGTTATGTTGTTGACTTCATTGCCCGACTGCACGTATATCCAGAAATCGCCCGCATTGTCGGCATCGGGAATAAACGTGCGCGACACGCGGCTTGCTGTAGTCGCGTCGCTCACCGAATACGTGTCGAACTTTTTCTCATTATACTGATCTCTTTGCAATACCACTTCGAACGGCTTAGCCTCGCTGCTGACGATCGTGTACGACACGGTATATTCGACGCCCGCGGAAACCGTGAGATCCGTATCGATGAACATACCTCCGCGCCATATATCGACGTTGTGAGAAGTGACTTCGAGAGTCGCCGCCTTTCCGTCTTCGGAAACCCACGCGTTGCCGTTCGTCCCGTCGAATCTGCCGTGAACTCTGCCCGCCAGAGAGAAGTTCTGCAACAGCTCTCCGTCTATATTCTGCGCGAAAGTATACTCCGCGCCGAACAGATAGAACTCGAATTCTTCAAGCGCGCCGAGAAGCACGGATATTTCGACCTCCGCGCTCTCACCTTTGTTTAAGGGCACGTATGAGAATTCGAGGACGTTTTCACCCTTGAATATCTCTTTTACCGCAAACGCGTCACCGTCGGCAAGTATGTTGGCCCTGCCGGCCTTGTTGCTGTTATAGCGGTAAGAAAATCTGTATTCTTTACCGCCGGTGAGCGTAAAATCTCTGCTGAGACTGACGTCCTCGGCAATCTCCGCTCCGCTCGCCTTTATGCGGTAAACGCCGTCGTACATACCGTTATATGTCAGAGCCGCGCCGCCCGACGTCGTGCATTTAAACCCGCTGACCTCGCTGAAATCCATATAGAGTTCTCTTTCGACAGCGCTTACGATAACGCTTTCGCTCGTACTTCTGCCCGTGCTGTCCGTTGCGGTATAGGTAACGCGGTAATTGCCTTCTTCGGGGAAAACGGCATATCCGTTGTCCCTTAACTCCGCCTCGGGGGTAATCGTGATCGCCATGTCGGGAGTGATGTCTCCGTCCTCGTCGTCGAGCGCAGCTACTCCGTCGAGAAGATCCACGGGGGTATCGACGATGCAGTCGAAATAGTGCGCTCCGTCCACTTGCGGCGCAGCGTTTACCGTTTCCTCTTCGCAACCGATCAATACGAACGCAAGCAACAATGCCGCAACCGTGATAACTATCGCGATTTTAATTTTGTTTTTCTTCATTGTCGTCTTCTCCGTTCCGCCCGTTCTGCGGATTTCTTTTTATTTTACCGTATTCGTCGAGATAATCGTCTCTTTTCTCTCTTTGTTTCAATTCGTACACCGACGTGCCGAGAGCTTTTGCTTTGAGTCTGAGAAAGTTTTCTCTCATGAGTTTGGTCACCGTAAGAGGCAGTGCGTACAGCGTCAACACCACGGCATAGGGATAGAAGATCACCAGAGCTGCAACGCCGGCGACGCATATCGCCGCAAGTATCCCGTTTGCCCAGCCGCCCGAAAAAAGTATAAGACAATTTTTGAGAAGCTGAAAAAACGTAACGTTCATATTGGCTATCACCGTCGGCGCCGTTATCGCGAACAGACAGCCTATCGCGAGCACCGCATAGCTTATTCCGAGCACTATCGCGTTGGACGCTTCGGGGTGCGTATTGAAAAAGAACACGTTCAATGCCGGGAAAATTATGGCGACGAGCTGAAAAAGCGTATATGCCGCTATAATTTTCGCATTTTTGGCAATGGCGGAAAAAATATCCTTGAAGGCGCGCGTCTCAAAGTCTTTGCCGAAATAATCGGCAAGCCCGACCGTCACGGGGAAAAACGGCAATACCGTCACCGCCGACACCGCCGCAATCGCGGTAACGACGAAAAATTCCCACAGATATTCTCCCAGCCTTTGCAATCCTCTCATTGACTTTCCTCTGCCTGCAACGCCTTCAGATAGCGATTGTAAGCTGCCTGATTTATAGCTTTTATCTGCTCGATCGCAGTCTTGTTTTCGCTGAGAAAACTCTGCCACGATTCCCTTGTCGGAGCGCTTGAACCTATGATCGCATTGGTCATCCACTTGGTGATGTTGTTCCCGAGCGACGACTCGTGGGTGTTGAGGTCCTTGAGTTCCTGCTCTGTATAATTCAGATTTGGTATTCCGCGCGCACCTTCATACGAATAAGGCTTTACGTAAAACTTCAATCTCTCGAGCCTGAGTACCGCACGCGATTCCATCTGCACTTTCTTCTCCCATTCCTTCTCGGTCAGATATACTACCCCGTAAGGCGCATTCTTCATACGGAAGTCGTCCGCGCTCTGCTCGCCGTGATCGTCGTTGGGGATCAGCTTGTCGTTCACCTTTTCTCTGAGAAAAGCGCCCGACTCGATAGAGCCGTAGTTGAGCTGCGCCGAATAGTCGGGCTCGAAGAACTTGTCGAAGTATCCGAGAAGTTCCTCGGGGTCTTCGCAGGTACTCAGTATCACGCATTCGCCTTTTTCTATCTCCAATTCGTTGCTTACGCCGACGTAACGGTTGCCGTCGTCATCCTTGAGCGGTTTCACAATGATGTAATCGTCGGGATTTGCTACGACCGTCTCCTTCTCCCACCAGTAGAACGCGCCGTATCTGCCGTCCTGACCGTTGGCGAGGAAGCTGTCCTGACTCTGAGTGAAAGAAGTGGAGCGTATCAGACCTTCTCTGAACCACTCGTTCATCTCAGATATAGCTCTGAACCAGTTTTCATCTTCTATAGTGAACACGACTTTGTCGTTGACTATCGTCTTGTGCTCTTTGTTTTCGGGGACACCGAAAGATGCGATGAAATCGGACTCGTTGCCCTGCCAGTTGCCGCTGACGAACGCGAGAGGCACTTCGTTGGTGGTGCTTCCGTCGCCGTCCATATCAAGCTCGTTGAACTTCTGAATTATCGCCTTGAACTCGTCGCGACTGAGGTCGAGACCGTCTGTCAGATCTTCTTTGGACAGTTTTACCGAGGAGGGCATCTGCCCGTTGTCGATCAGTTTTTCGATCCACGACTTGTTGATGAACAGGATGTTGGGATATGCTTTGAGTCCCATTTCCTCAACTCTCGGCAAAGAATAGATGTGCCCGTCGGGAGATTTGAGCGCCTCTGCAATATCGGGACGGTCTTCGAGTATCCTCTTGAAATTGGGCATGCTGTCAAGATATTCGTCGATCGCGATTATCCTGCCCCTCCTGCCGTAATCGTACAGTTTGAGGTTGGAGAACCCCGAATGGTATATCGCATCTATGCCGTTTATGCCCACGGGGTCTGGGTTGTTGGAATACTGCATGGACGTGTTGAAAGTCCAGTACACGTCAAGCCCCGTTTCGTCTGCCAGTTTTTCAAATACAGGCATCGTGTTGTAATCCTTGACAACGTCCTCTTTTACCGCAAGCACCACGAAATCGTGATCGCCCTCGCTCACCTTTACCGTGCCCATCGCAAACGGTATCACGCAGGCTATCCAGACGACTACGACAACTATGATGATTATCAGTTTCTTCATCGTTTTCCTCCCGCGCTTATTTGAACGAGCCGACGAGCACGCCCTGCCCGAAATGCTTTTCGACCATAGGATATATGATCAGTATGGGTATCGTTGCTATTATTATCGACGTGAATTTTATCTGCGTCGCCGCTCTCATCTGTTCAAGTACGACCTCTCCTTCTCCGCCCGAGTTTGCGTCGAGAAGCCCGTTCAGCAGAGTCTGCAACGGATAAAAGCTTTCGTCTATGCTGAAGATATACGCATCGATATAGTTGTTCCAGTGTCCGACCGCATAGAAAAGTATCATGACGCTTATGATCGACTTGGCTACGGGCAGTACTATATCGAAAAACGTCCTGATCTCACCCGCTCCGTCTATCATACCCGCCTCGAGCACCTCTTTCGGCACGTTGGACTGGAAGAAGGATTTGCACATAAATACGTTATACACGCTCACGCCGCCGCCGATTATAAGGATAAGCGGATTCTGATAAAGCCCGAGAGAGCGGCACAGTATCACGTAAGGTACGAGTCCGCCGCCGAAGAACATCGTTATTATCAGAAAAGGCATTATAAACTTGCGGAAAGGCAGGTATTCGCGTGACAGCGCCCAGCCTGCGGGTATCGTCAGCGCAACATTGAACGCCGTACCGAGTACAGTATATGCGATCGTGTTGAAATAGCTCCTCCATATATCCTCGCGGTAGAACAGCTGTCCGTAACCCGAAAAAGTCAGTTCTACGGGATAAATCCAGACCTTGCCCGTCATGACCGCGTCGGGATCGGATATCGACGCTATTACGATATAGTACAGAGGATATATGACCACTACCGCGAGAAGAGCGAGTATGAGCGCGCACACTCCGTAATACACGTAATCGGTTTTGCTTTCTTTTATTTTGTTCTTTTTAGCGTTGATCCTGAGTTCCTGTGCATTCATATTCCACCTCTTACCACATGCTCTGGTTGGCGAGCTTTTTCGACGTGAAGTTTGCTATCACAAGCAGCACGACGTTGATGACGGAGTTAAAAAGACCCGCTGCGGTACCTACGCCGTACTGACCGCCCAGAAGACCGAACGTATAGACGTAAGTCGAAAGTATTTCACTCGTTTCGAGGTTGCCGCCCGTCTGCATAAGCAATACTTTTTCGTAACCGCAGTTCATAAGATTGCCGACCGAAAGTATCATCAGCATCACTATCGTCGGAGCGATTGCGGGAAGATCCACGCTGAATATACGCTTGAATCTGGAAGCTCCGTCCACTTTTGCAGCTTCGTGCAACGACGGGTCTACGCCAGAAAGCGCCGCAAGGTATATTATCGCCGACCACCCGAAGTCCTGCCAGTTGCCCGAGAATATGAACAGTGGTCTGAACGCTTCGGGTTTTAAGAACAGCTGCAATCCGTTGACGTCGCCGCCCGCCTGAATGCTGAGCTGATCTATAAGTCCGTCAGAGCCGAATATCAGTTCGAGCATACCGACCATTACGACCAGAGATATGAAGTGCGGCGCGTAGTACAATATCTGCAGACCTTTCTTCGCCTTTTTCGATCTCAGCGAATTGAGAAGGAGCGCGACGATTATCGGCAGCGGAAATCCGACTATAAATCCCAAGATACACAGCAAAAACGTGTTCTTGAAATAAGTCAGGAAATTGGGGTTGGAGAAAAACGTCTTGAAATTTTCCCATCCTACCCACTGAGTGCCCTCGCCTATTATCGGAGCGCCGGGCATATAATCCTGAAAAGCGACAAGTATGCCGTACATCGGGATATAGCAGAATATCAGGACGTATATTACCGCGGGCAGGATAAACAACAGTATCCAGCCTCTCCTCTTGAAATTATCCTTCCAGCTCTCCCACTTGCTTTTGTTGTTCAACGGCAATCCGTTCGCTTCTATCGCGGTTTCGGTTGCGCTTGCGACAGCTTTTTTCTTGCTCATAATTCCCTCTCTTATTCAGCCTTTTTTCTTGCCTTTTTGACGATCGGCAAAGCTATACACGCGATTATAAAAATCGCAAACAGAGTTATGTCGATAATAAAGAACGTAAAATCGGGCTCTTCCGCTTCGCCCGACGCATCGTAAGGACGCGCGACGACTATCCTGACTTCGGGTCTGCCGTTGTCGGTGATAAGCGTAGCGGTATAGGTACCCTCTATCAGTCCGAGACCGGCGGATACCGTGACGACTCCGTCCTGTACGGAGATCAGCTCGTCGTCCACAGTTTTGCCGTCTATCCTGACCGCGTAGACGTTTGCGGCGCCGCTGACGGCAACGGTTATCTGTTCGTCGGGAGAAAACTCGGGTTTTCCTGCGCTCACCGTCGCTTGCTCGAACAAGGGCGATACCTTGAAGTCGAAATCTCTGTCAGCAGCAACGACTCTGAATACGTATTCAGTACCCGAAGCGAGCGTGTTCAAGTAGTCTGACCTGAGCACGACTTGTCCGTTCTCAACGGCGTATTCTCCCTCTTTCAGACGGTAACTGCCGTCCGTGACGTTGACGACTTTGACCACTTCGCGTTCGCCGATCGGGAAGATCACGTCTGCGCTCTTGTCGTAGACAGCAGACGAAACTTTCCTTTCAAGCGTTACGTTGTTGATCAGAGTGTCCGCCTTGTAGGTATTGAAGCCTAACATACCTCCGTCATAGCCGTCGAGCGCGCATATCAGATCTGCGTTGCTGTCAGAATCAACGGTAAGATAGGCGACTCCGTCCACGACTTCCAGCGTCAGACGGCAATTCTTTCTGCCGCCGAACGGATAAGACACTCTCGCAAGATCGCCGACGTCGGAACGCCATATTTTGATAACGTTGTCCTTGAAATCCGCAGTAGCGACGAAATAATAATAGCGGTTGTCGCTTATGCCGAACATGAGTCCGCTCGCCTGACCGCCGTCGTTTACCGACAGATCGGCAGAATAGACGAACTCGTCGGCTGACTCGTCCGAAAACATAAACGCATCCCCGTCGCCTCTAGACAGCACTATGCCGTTTTCGTCGGGTCTCGTAAAGCCGAACAGCTTTGCGCCGTATTCAATATCGCCGACGTAGCCATCGTCATATACGAAGACGTCGGTATAAAACGTCTGATCGCCGTATTCCGCTTTGATCTTAGCGTATCCCTTGCCGAGCGCGGTGACGAACGCTATGCCGCTCCCGCTCTCGAGAGATACGAAATCTCCGCCCTCAACGACTTCGTAAGAAACTGCGTTTTCGTCGAAAGAGGGCGCGTAATTCGAAACTACGAGCGCGACCTTGTCGCCGACTGAAAGATCGAACTTGTTTGAACTCTGTATAAGCTTTTCAGAAGGCGAAACTTCTCCGAAAATGCCCGATAGGCTGTAAATTGTCACGTCAGCTCCGACGTTGCCATCCGCATACAGCTTCATACCGTCGGAGACCGCCTGCGGGAATATCGCCGCAAACGCGCTCTGCCCGTTGGCGAAGACGCTGACGAACGCCCTGTCGCTTATCACCCTGATCTCGAGTTTTCCGTCTTTGAGTTTAACGGGTATTCGTTCGGGGAACGCAAAATAATCGGTATCTTTTACTATCAGAGAACTCTGCGAACGGTCGAGCACGAGTTCTTCTCTCTCTACGTCGTAGCGAAGCACAGTTTTTTCCGCAGCCGACGCGCGTATCTCGAGTTGCGCGAAAGACGCGTCTCCCGCGTTGAAATCGAGCGTCGCCGTCATATCGAACACATCGGCATTGACGTCGGTCAAAGCCGCGGTCTCTGCGTTGACCGTACCCGTATATTCCCCGATCGCATCTCCTCTGAGACTGTCGAAAGCCTCGACGGGAACACGCTCGAGCACATAATCGCCCTCGTCGTTTTTCACGAGTCTTAGTTCGCACGCGACGGTCATGCCGCCGTTATAATTCTCGCGTACCGCCTCGTACTGACCCACGCTCTTCCAACTAGCCGACCAGCTTATGCCGTAAACCTTGCCGTCGGGAACGTTGTTGAAAGTCTGCATAGCATAGCTGTCTATCCCGTAACTCAATCTTCGGATATCGCCGTCGGCAACAAAAAGTCCGTTATCGTCGAGAGAACCGACAACGTAATACTCTGCGGGATAAAACGTATCTTTTTTAGTCGTACCGTTGAAATTGTGGCTTTGGCTCTTGTCCTCGGGCGAAATTATAAGAACGTACTTCAGACCGTCTTCCGTTTCGAAAGCGGACAGGTCGGGGCACTCGCCCCAGAAGCCCGTACTGCCGATATACTTCCAGTCTTTGAGATTGTCGGATGAATACATCCTGACCGCTCCGCCGCCTATCGCCATAATCCACTTGGAATGCTTCTCGCTCCAGAACACCTTGGGATCGCGGAATTCGTTGTCTCCCATACCGCCATCGTCCTCTCTGCCGAGGATCTCGCCGTATATCGTAAAATTCTGACCGTCATAGCTGTACGCCAGTATCTGTCTCTGCGCGCCGCCCTGGTCGGCAGTC
>CASDZI010000012.1 GCA_949285605.1 uncultured Christensenella sp. | reverse complement strand
TCGTTTCGCTTTCTTTGCTTTTCGCTCAAAAAAATTAACTCGGTTTATCTTCGTTTATTTTCTTTTCGTCTTTCCGTTCCGTTGTTAAGGTTCGCTCGCTAATAAAAATATAGCTTAAATAGGATATATCAAAAAAACGGTTTTGTCAATTCTTTTTACGAACAAAAATTAAATTTCAAAAATAAAATTTTTATATTACTGTATCTTTTTATCCTTATAACATCTAAAAATATCCTTTTGAGCCGTTTCGCAAAATTTTACCACCCCCCTGTTCGATATTCTTTTGCCGTACCGCAAATTTTTACCACCCCCCGACGGCCACCGTTCCGCAAAATTTTTCGCTGACCTCTTTTCCCGTTTGGTCTCGATGTATAAATATAAAAAATTTATGTATATTTAATTATAACTTCGTTTTTTATATAAAAAAAGACGCAGTCGGTATGACTGCGTCGATGTTTTTTCGCAAAGACGAAAGGTTAACGCTTGCTGAACTGCGGAGCTTTTCTCGCTTTATGCAGACCGTATTTCTTTCTTTCTTTCATTCTCGGGTCTCTGGTAAGGAAACCGGCTTTCTTGAGCTCGGGTCTGAGAGTGGCGTCGGCTTCGCACAAAGCTCTGCTGATACCGTGACGGATGGCTCCCGCCTGTCCGGTAAGTCCGCCGCCGTTGACGTTGACTACCACGTCGTATTTGTCGGCGGTGCCGGTGAGTTCGAGAGGTTGACGCACGATGTATTTCTGAGCGTCGAGCTTGAAATATTCGTCCACGGGTTTCTTGTTGACGACGATGCCGTTTTCTCCGCCGGGAATGATCCTGACCCTGGCTATGGCTTTCTTACGTCTTCCTACTCCCCAGAATTGTATTTTCTTGACAACTTTCTTAACCATTTTTCACCTCTTAGTCGATAACAAGCGTTTGGGGCTTCTGAGCCTGTTGTTTATGCTCGCTTCCCTTGTAAACGAACAGTTTCTTGATCATCTGTCTGCCGAGGGAATTTTTGGGGAGCATGCCTTTAACGGCTTTCTGTACGGCGAAATCACTCTTTTCGGCGAGGAGTTTGTCGTATCTGACTTCCTTGAGTCCTCCTACGTAACCGGTGTGATAACGGTAATATTTTTGTTCTTCTTTACGTCCGGTGAGGGCAACTTTATCGGTATTTATTACGATGACGTAATCTCCCGTATCCACGTTGGGAGTAAATACCGGTTTGTTTTTTCCTCTTAAAATAGCGGCTACCTTGGAAGCAAGTCTTCCGAGAGGCACGTCGGTAGCGTCCACGACGTACCACTCTCTCTTAACTTCGTCGGCCTTCGCCATATATGTTTTCATGGTAAAAAACCTCCGTTTTATAAATTCACCTATCGACGTTTTCTCTTTGCGAGGGGCTATTCGCAAATCAAAAAAAGTCTAATAGCTTATTTATGATAATACAACGTCGGTTTTTTGTCAATTCATTTTTCAACTTTTTCGAATTATTTATGGTTTTTTATTATTGTAATTCCACCTTGAATATGGTATAATATACGCTATGGAAAATATAAATAAGATACTTGACGACATAAAACTGGAGCTTTCCCAACACATAAGCGCAGCCGAATATATGTTGTGGATAGACGGGCTGGTTCCGGTCAACTGTACCGAAGACGAAATCGTAGTGATGGCTCCGAGCGATAACGCACGGGCTTCGCTGGAAAAAAATTACATATTCACCTTTCTGGACGCGGCGTTGAAAGCCGGTTACAAATTCCGCAACGTGATCTTCATAACCGAAAAGGAAGCGGAATTCTTTACTAAAGACGTCACCGAAATAATGGACGGTCTGAAGAAAAAGGAAGAAAAGAAACCCAATCCCTTCGTAGAGCGTTACACGTTTGAAAATTTCGTAGTCGGCGACAGCAACAAACTGGCATTCGTGACGGCAAAGACCGTAGCCGAAAACCCCGGAAATTTCAATAAATTCATCAATCTCAATCCCCTTTTCATATACGGCGGAGTGGGACTCGGTAAAACTCACCTTTTACATTCCATAGGAAATTATATTATAGAAAACAACCCCTCTCTGAACGTGGTCTATACCCCCACCGAACGTCTTACGAACGAATATTTCGCTTCCTTGAGTAAATATTCCACCGACAAGGACGCCTACAGGAATTTCCGCGAAAAGTACGCCGACGCCGACGTATTGATGCTCGACGACGTGCAATTTTTACAGAAAAAAGGGGGATTGCAGGACGTAATATTCCATATTTTCAACGATCTTTACAACAAAGGTAAACAAATTATCCTTTCCAGCGACCGTCCTCCCAAGGAAATCAACGACATAGAGGATCGTCTGCGTTCCCGTTTCGAGGGCGGTATAATGACCGATATATGGACTCCGGGGTTGGATACCCGTATTTCCATAATAATGAAAAAACTGGAAGGGACCGACATCACTCTTTCGGAAGACATAATCTATTACCTCGCCGAAAAGATAAACACCAACATAAGGGAACTGGAAGGAGCTCTCACCAAAGTGCTTATGTACTGCCGCTTGAACGGCAAGACCCCTACTCTGGAGCTTGCGAAAGAGGCGTTGAGAGAGAAGGAAGAAAAGGAATCGGAAGGGATAGACAGCAACAAAATCATCGCCGCCGTGAGCGAATATTTCCGTATTCCGGAAAACGACATTATAGGAAAGAAGAAGAACAAGGAAATCGTGGAAGCGAGAATGATAGCCATTTATCTTGTTTACGATCTTCTGAATATGCCCCTCATCAACATAGGACAGGTATTCGGCGGACGGGATCACACCACCATCATTTATTCCCGGGACAAAATCCTCAATCAACTCGGCTCCAACGGCAGGACCGACAAAGCAGTCAAGGACATCAAGGGAATGTTGGATGTGTAAAAAAACATTCCGTGTGGACGGAATGTGAATAAGAGTAAGGAGTTTATCCACAAAAAATAAGTAGTAAAAAACAATATAAATGAGGATATTAAGGAAAAACAACCCCGAAAACGGAGTTATTCACAATTTGACAAGAGCTAATAGTAATAATATTCCTCAAATTAGAAATTATTTTTAAGAAGGAGGCAAGCATGAAATTCTTTTGCAACGGAACCGAATTGTCCGAAGCCACCAATACCGTTTCAAAAGCTGTGGCAAGCAATAAAAATATACCCATTCTCGAAGGAATAAAAATTTCCGCCGTCGAAAAGACCGTTACCTTGAGCGCATTCGACGAGGAATTGTATATAGAGAAAAAAATACTTGCGGATATTCATACCGAAGGCGAAATAATAGTCAACGGAAAATTATTCAACGACTACGTCAATAAAATTTCCAACCACGAAAGCATAGGTATAGAACTGGATCTCAATAACAAAATCAAAATTTATTTCGGAAAAAACAGTCTGGAAATGAATTGCTACGATTCCAAGGGATTTGCGTCGTTGGGAGAATTTTCCGATAAAAACAGTTTCAAAATGAAACAAGGAGAAATGAAAGAACTCTTCGACAGATGTATTTTCTGCTCCACTCCCAATTCCGAAAATTATCAACTGGTCAAAAATCTCCATATGGAAGTTATCGGAGACAAAGTTCAGGCCTATTGCCTGGACGGAATGAGAATGGCTCTGAACAAAAAACCCGTTACAGAGGTAAAGGGCGAAATAAAATGTTCGATTTTAGCCAAAACCGTCAACGATCTTATCAAAATACTCAACGACGGCGAGGAAGAAGTAAAAGTTATATTGGAAAAGAGAGCGCTGCTTCTCGACGCAGGATATACTAAAATAAGGATAGGACTTATGAGCGTGGACCATTTCGATTACAACGCCATAATCCCCGTCGGCAACAATAACGAACTCATCGTCAACAAGAACGAACTCAACGAAGCGTTGAACAGAGTTTCGATAATCAGCCGCGAAAGTCACAACAACGCCTCTTTCTTCACCATCGACGAAAGCAGCCTCAATATAAATTGCGAAAACGAAAAAGGCAGGATAAACGAAAATATAGAATGTAAGTACGACGGTGCGGAAAGAAAGATCTACGTCAAAAACAAATATATTCAGGAAGCTATTTCCAGAATAAAGGAAGATTTCGTAAAAATAATCATAAACGAGGACAAAAATAAACCCATTATCGTCACCAGAGTGGACGAGAACGATTATATCTGTATCATACTTATAGTCAGAAACCTCGGATATTGAGAAAAAAATGAGAAATATCGACGAATATAACGTCTATTACGTAGTAAACAACGGCGAATACGTCTTTTATTACGGAAAGGAAATATTATTCAAAAACAGTAAAAATAATCCGTTTTTATTTGTGACCGTGGAAAGAGAGGGAGTTAAGAAACAACTCCCTTTATATTATTGCGAAATAGAAAAAAATTCCGCAAACGGCTATAAGATAAAATTTTACAACACCGCCTGCACCGTAGTCTGTAACATAATCCAAAGTAAAGGAAAAATCTATTTCGGACTGGTAAAAAACGGCTTAAAAGGCGAAAAACTTAACATAAATCTCTATAAGAAAAATTCCAAACTCACCGGTATGGGACTCAACACAGCAAAGGATCTCACGGGAAAGAGTATATCGAGCTTCGGGAAAACGGATAAAAAGAATTATTTAGATAAAAAACTCAGTTTTTCCATAAAAAACAGCTACTATTTCGTAAACAGAGGGATAGACGACTGGGAAATGAAGTCGGAACAAAATTACGTCCGCATTTCCACCAGACAGAGCGAAGCCGGGTTCCGCCTCTCCTTCGGAAAGGAATTCGGCGTGGAGGAAAATTATCCGGTAAAATTAAAAATGACTTCCTTTACCGAATTGAAAAACAATCCTTCGGAAAATACCTTCGACGGGTATATCACCGAATACGTTGAAGGAAAGGAATTTAAGTATTTTTTAAGTAATATCCGTAATAAAGGTTACAAATATATAGTAAAAATATCCCCTCTTATAAATTGTAAAGATAAAGATTTCCGTCAATTCGACGACGAAGGACTTATTTATATAGGGAACGGAAATTATCTTATCGACGTACACAACGACGCAAACGTCAGAATAATATCCAATAAGCTGAGAAAGATCTTAGACCTCAACGCCGACGGATTTTATATAGACGAAATAAATATAAATATCTCAAAATCCATAATAATTCAGGACGCTCTGATCTATAAGAATTTCCATAAACTGATTAAAAAAATCTGTACCGAATACCCTCTCAAGCACAATATTTATAACAAATTCATTTCGGAAAATACGATAAACGAAACCTATTCTCTCGATTACGGCAAGATAAAATATAAGGAAAAAAGATATTTACGCTCCCTTTTGTATTCCGATTGCAGAAGTTTCTTTTACGAATGTACACCCAAAGAAACGGTAAAAGTTCAAAAACAAGGAAAAAATCAGATAATCGTCAAAAACAAAAAGAGGTTTATTTTTTAATTTTTACTAAAGAAAAAGTTAAAAATCAGACACTGTAAAAAGTTGTAAAAAGTTTAACGTGAAATTTTAACTTATGTTTCACGTGAAACAATTTAGACAAATGTAAAAGTTGAAAACTAATATTTATATACTTTTTCCGTCGGAAAAAATGAGGATTTACCGAGTATATTTTTTACGGTTTTAGAAGGTTTTTTGAATAAATGATTATTTTACGGAATTTATAAGCCGGCTTCATAAACATACGTTAAAATTTTTTGCGGTTTTTGTTGTCGTAGCTTCTTTTTTTTATTGTTTTATCCTACCCTCTTCTTTCGGAAAAGCAAGCTTTCATATCGTTTGACAACGCTCCTTTTGTAATGTATAATAGTTTAGTTATATTTTAATTATTATAAAAGCGAGGATATAAAAATGAAAAGAACTTATCAACCCAAAAAAAGACAGAGAAGCAAAGTTCACGGATTCCGTAAGAGAATGAGTTCCACCGGAGGAAAAAACGTCCTTAAGAGAAGAAGAAACAAGGGCAGAGCAAAACTCAGCGCATAGTTTTAATTTATGCAAAAAATTTACCGTTTGACTCAGAGAGGGAGTTTCGCTTACGTTTACAAGAAATCCGTTCCGAAACACTCTCGCCTTCTTACCCTTTATTCCGTCCCCGCCCATAATCTTAAGATCGGCGTCGTGGCGGGAAAAAAAGTAGGCAACAGCGTGGTAAGGAGCCGGGTTAAACGGAGAATAAGCGAAAGATTCCGTTTACTTATTCCCTTTATCGACCATAACAGAAATTATGTGGTGGTGGCGTCTTCCGCCTGTGCGGACGCTACCAGCGCGCAAATCAACGACGAACTTATTTTTCTCTTGAAAAAGTGTTCGTTTTGGGTGGAAAAATGAAATTTATTTTCCGTAAATTGATTTTGTTTTACAAAAAATACGTTTCCTCTTCCATTCACGCAGGGTGCAGATACACTCCTACCTGTTCGGTCTATATGCTCGATTCCGTCGAAGAATACGGCGTAATTTTAGGTGTATTGAAGGGAATTGCCAGGATTTTGAGATGCAATCCTCTATCTAAAGGTGGTTTCGATCCGGTAAAAGAAAATTTGCGAGGTAATATCAAATGGATTTTATGACGCTTCTCGGCGCCAATGCGCTCAGCGACGCCATAGGTAAACTTATATACAACGTTTTGTACGGCTGGATTTCGGGCTGGTCCGACTCCTGGGGTATTGTCGGAGCTTTCAGCGTGACGGTTATTATGTTCACGTTGTTTTTGAAAATAATACTTACCCCCTTCGATTTCTGGCAGAAACAGCTCTCCAGAAGCAACGCCAAAAAAATGGAACTTATGAAGCCGCAGCTGGACAAAATCACCAAGCAATGCGGTTCCAACAAACAGCTCCTTATGCAAAAGCAGAGGGCGTTGTATAAACAGTATAAGTATTCCACTTTCGGGGCGTGTTTGCCGCTGATTATAACGATGGTCATCTTCTTTATAATTTTGGGCGGTTTCAACAGCGCCGTCAGAATGCACAATCTGGCGACCTACGAAAAAATGGACGGAATTTATAAAACCGTTTATTACGAAGCCATAGAGTCGCTGGTGGACAGCGAAATGACCGACGCCGAAAAAGCCGAAAAAAGAGCCGAAGCCGTGGCAAAAGCCGAACAGGCGGTTGTGGACAGTTATGAAAGCGAAAAGTTTTTCCTTACTAAAAATATTTTCGTCGCCGATAACTGGAAAGATCCCATTCCTTCCTCTTCCGACTTTACCGGTACGGGTATGGGCGGCAGCGGCATAGACGTGGACGCAGGCCGTTACGAAATAGTGATGCGTCCTTTGATGGAAAAATACAACGATCAATGGAACGGTTATCTTATTTTACCCGTTCTGGTACTTTTGTTGAACCTCGTCACCATGAAACTCAACAAACCGCCCGAACAACCCGCTGTGGCAGGGCAGAGCGAGGAACAGCGTAAAGCTCAGCAGACTCAGATGAAAGTAATGCAGTTTATTATGCCGATCATTATGTTGGTATTCGCTATTTTCTATTCGGCGGCGTTTACTCTGTATATGCTTATCAGCAGTCTTTACAGCACGATATTCAATTTATGTTTCAATCTGATCACCAAAAGGATAGACGCTCGTGAAAAGGACAGACTTATGTCTACCACGGTGAAAAAATAAAGTAAGGACAGGAATAAAATATGGAAAAAGAAAATCAATTCAAGGCTTCCAGCGTGGAAGCGGCTATCGAAAAAGGACTTAAAAAATTAGGACTCGCCAGGGAAGAAGCGGAGATAGAAGTTATTTCCGAGGCGGGGATATTTACCAAAGCGCAAGTAAAAATAACTCCTAAGGCAAAAGCCTCTTCGGAAGAAGAAATCGACGATAACGCCGATTTAACCGACGACGAAATTCCTTTGAAGGTATCCGAAGAAGATAAGGAAGAGGAAAAAGAGGAAGAAAAAGAAGAGGAAAAACCCCTCCGCAAAAAGAATTACGACGATCGTCGAAGGGAACGCGACCGTCACGAAAGAAAAGAGTATTTTCCCGAAGAAAAGGCTCTCGGAAAAGAGTATCTCAAGAACGTGACGAGTTTTATAAGCGACCGTGTGAGGATAGACGCCAAGTCGTTCGAGGACGAAATTTGTTTCTATATCGGCGGCGAGGACGCCAGCAGTTTCATAGGTCATAGGGGAGAGACCCTCGACGCCATTCAGTACCTTGCCGGGCAGGTAATAAATAAGGATAAGGAAGAAGGTTCCCACGTCAGAGTTACCGTGGACGCCGATTTTTACCGCGAAAGACGCAAAAAGACTTTGACGGCTTTGGCTAAACGCTTAGCGTTCGACGCCTATAACAAAAAACAGGAAATAGCCCTCGAACCGATGAACAGTTACGAAAGAAGGATCATTCATTCGGCTTTACAGAGGAGCGATTACGCCACCACCCGTTCGGACGGGGAAGGCAAAAACCGTCACGTGGTGATAGTCCCGAAATGCGAAGTAATAAGTTACGGCAACACTTCCGCCGAATTCCGTCGCAAGGGACCCGGCAGAACCAAAAGTTACGGTTACGACAAGATAAAATTCTGAGAAAAAATGGACACCATAGCCGCTATTGCCACCAATCCGCTTTTTTCGGCGGGGATAAGTATAATAAGGATAAGCGGCGACAACGCCGAAAGCGTTATTGACAAAATTTTTTCCTGTTCCGCCGCCCCGCAGGAAAGAAAACCCAACGTAATGTATTTAGGGACGGTCAAAGGTAAGAATTTTTCCGAAAAGGCGTTTTGTGTATTTTACAAAGCGCCTAAATCATATACGGGAGAGGACGTGGCGGAGATACATTGCCACGGAGGACGGGGAGTTACGACGGCGGTTCTCAATCTGATACTGGAAAACGGCGCCCGTTTAGCCGAAGCTGGAGAGTTCACCAAAAGGGCTTTTCTGAACGGAAAAATGTCCCTTTCCGAAGCCGAAGGCGTAGCGGAAATGATCAACGCCGAAACCGAAGGACAGGTAAAAAACGCTTACCGCCTTATGAGCGGAGAACTCAATACCTTACTGGAAAAAATTTATTCCGACCTCACTTACTGCGCGGCGCTGTCCGAAGCGAAAATGGATTATCCGGAAGAGACCGAGGACGAGGACATAGGGGCGTGCAAGCAGATTATAGCAAAAGCTCTTTCCGAAGTCAGGGATTTGCTGAAGTCTTCCGCTAATCGTAAAATCTTACAAAACGGTGCCGATATAGCGATTATCGGTATCCCTAACGCAGGGAAAAGTTCTTTTCTGAACGCCGTATGCAAAGAGGACAGGGCGATAGTTACCGCTTTAGCCGGCACCACGAGGGACGTGGTGAAAGAGAGCGTGGAAGTCGGCGGAATAAAACTTAATTTTCTCGATACCGCAGGAATAAGGGAAAGCGGCGACGAGATAGAGAAGATAGGGATAGAAAGAAGCCGTAAAGCTGCGGCTAATGCGGACGTAGTCATATTCATAACCGACGCCACGGTGGAGAGTGAAAAAGAAGAAGAGATAGCGAAACTTACCGAAGGCAGACCTACCGTCAAAGTTTGCAACAAGACCGACGAAGAGAAATATCCCAAAGAGGGTATAAGGATTTGCGCCAAGACCGGCGAAAACGTGGATAAGGTACTGGAAGAAGTGCTGAAAAAGGTCAAGTCCGACGAAATAAAGACCAACGGAGTCATTACGGTAGAGCGGCATATTTCGGCGTTACGGGAATGTGAAAAGCACCTTGCCGACTGTCTGGACGGATACGAGACCAAAACTCCCGACCTTATAGCCGTGGACCTTTACCAGGCTCGGAAAGCCCTCGGAAAAATCGGCGGAAAAGACGTCCCCGAAGAGACGGTAAACGAGATTTTTTCCCGTTTCTGCGTGGGAAAATAGGAGAAAAAAATGCGTTGCGTTATTCAGAGAGTGAGAGAAGCGTCGGTGACGGTAAACGGCGAAGTCGTGGGAGAGATCGGCAGAGGGTTGCTGGTTTTGTGCGGGTTTACCGAAGGAGACTCCGACGAAAAAATAGCCTGGGTGGCAGGCAGAATCGCTAAATTACGGGTTTTTACCGACGAGAACGATAAACTCAATTATTCCTGCATAGACGTCAAAGGAAGCGTGCTGGTGGTGAGCAATTTCACGTTGTACGGAGATTGCTTGCACGGAAACCGCCCCGATTTCGGAAAGGCGGCGAAAGGCGAAGTCAGTCGCCCGATGTATGAAAAATTCATTTCCGAACTGCAAAAATACCTTCCCGTCCGGACGGGCAGATTCGGGGAGCATATGGAACTTAAACTGGATATAGACGGTCCTATCACCGCCGTACTTGAAAAATGAGAAAGGATTTCGAAGCCATAGTTATAGGAGGAGGGCATGCAGGCATTGAAGCCGCAGCGGCTTTGGCAAGGAAGGGTCACCGCACCCTTATCATGACCACGTCGCTGAACGCCATCGGGTTTATGCCCTGTAACCCCAATATCGGAGGCACCGCTAAAGGACATATCGTCAAGGAAGTGGACGCTTTGGGCGGCGTTATGGGGTATATCGCCGACAAAGCCACCATTCAGACCCGTATGCTCAACCTCGGCAACGGAGCCGCCGTTCACTCTCTCCGCAATCAGGTGGACAAGGACCGTTACCACGCCCTTATGAAAGCCGAACTGGAAAAAATGAAAAACCTTTCCGTCCTGGAAGCCGAAGCCGTCGAACTCGTGACCGATGAGGGACGGGTAAAGGGAATAAAGACCGCAATAGGCGATTATTACACCGCTTCCGCCGTGGTCTTGTGTACCGGCGTTTATCTCAAAAGCCGTATTATAACCGGCGAATATATCAAAGAAAGCGGTCCGAGCGGATATGCCGGCGCTTATAAATTTTCCGACAGTTTACTGAAAGCAGGGTTACCGCTTCGGCGGTTCAAGACCGGTACGCCCATGAGGGTCAGATCCGACACGGTCGATTATTCGGTAATGACGCCGCAATACGGCGACGAAGGAATTTATCCGTTCAGCGAATTGACCGACGGAAAAGTGCGGAACGACGCCGTTTGTTTTTTGACCTACACCAACGAAAAAACCCACGAAATAATTTTACAAAATCTCGACAGAAGTCCGCTTTTCAACGGAGAAATAAAAGGCACGGGTCCGAGGTATTGTCCCTCCATCGAGGACAAGATAGTCAAGTTCCGAGACAAGGACCGTCATCAGATTTTCATCGAACCCGAAGCCGCCGACGGAGGGGAAATGTACGTTCAGGGACTGAGTACCTCTCTGCCCTTCGACGTGCAGGAAAAAATGATCGCAACCGTCCCCGGACTGGAAAAAGCCGAAATTATGCGTTACGGCTATGCCATAGAGTATGATTGCCTGAAAACCGAAGTTTTGTTACCCACACTTGCGATTAAGGGTATAAAGGGGCTGTTCGCCGCAGGACAGATAAACGGCAGCAGCGGTTACGAAGAAGCCGCGGGTCAAGGGCTGGTAGCCGGCGTGAACGCCGCCCTGTTTTTGGAAAACGCTGAACCGTTCGTTTTACGCAGAGACGAAGCGTATATTGGAGTGCTGATAGACGACCTCGTCAACAAAGGTACCGAAGAGCCGTACCGAATGATGACCTCCAGAGCGGAATATCGTTTACTTTTAAGACAGGACAACGCCGATTTCCGTCTTACCGAAAAAGGCAGAAAAATCGGACTTGTGGATGATATCCGTTATGAAAAATTCCTTGCAAAAAAAGCCGAAAAGGAGAGAATTTTCGAACTTCTCAAGAAGAGATATTCGCCCGAAAACTGCCGCCGAGCCTTTGAAAAACGCAACGAGCCTTTGCCCAAAAGCGGAATAAGCGGCGAGGAAATTTTACGGAGAAGCACCTTGGATATAGCTACTCTTACCGAAGTCGACCCCTCTTTTAAGGAAGTCGATCCTTTCCTTTTAGCCCAGGCGGAAACCGAGATAAAGTACGCCGGTTACATTAAAAAGCAAGAGCAATCCATAAAGGAAATGCGGAAGATGGAAAGCCGTATTCTCGGAGAAAATTTCGATTATTCGGCGGTGGAAGGGTTGAGAATAGAGGCGAGGCAGAAACTTTCCGCCGTCCGTCCTCTCGACCTTGCGCAGGCGGCGAGGATTAGCGGCGTAAACCCCGCCGACGTGGTGGTGCTTATGGTGCATCTGCAAAAACACGGCAAGAAAAATGATTGAGAATTTGTTTTCCGAATACGGGTTTTCCCTCAACGAGCTTCAGAAGGAACAATTCTCGAAATATCGGGAAATACTTTTGTACTACAACGAAAAATTCAATTTAACCGCCATAACCGACCCTTACGAGATCGAAGTCAAGCATTTTCTCGACAGCGTCGTCGGAGAAAAACATATCCCCGAAGGGGCGGCGGTCGTCGATATAGGGAGCGGAGCGGGGTTTCCCGCAGTACCTCTTAAAATTTACCGTCCCGACCTTAAAATTACTATGTTGGACAGTCTGGCAAAAAGGGTGCGTTTTTTGGAAGAAGTAATAAAAACGCTGGGTTTTTCTAACGCCGAAAGCTTCCATATCCGAGCCGAAGACGCCGCAAAAGGCACGTTCAGGGAAAGTTTCTTCGTTGCGGTAGCCCGAGCGGTGGCGCCGCTTGCAACCTTAGCCGAATACGCCCTTCCGTTAGTCAAAGTCGGGGGAAAGTTCATAGCCTACAAGGGTCCCGACGTGGAAGAAGAGCTCGCCGCAGGGCGGAAAGCCGTGGAAGTTTTGGGCGGAAAAATCCTTTCTGCGGAAAAATATCTTCTTCCCGAGGGAAGCGGCAGAAGCCTTATAGTAATCGAAAAAACAGCCCCCACGCCTGCGAAGTATCCGAGGGGACAGAACAAACCCCGTCTGTCGCCGATAGGCTGAAATTTCCTTTCTTATCGTCACGCAGGGCGGGTTTAAGGAAGGACTGTTTACAAAATAATCTTTTTATGGTATCATAAATACGTATATACCTACGGAAAACCTTTTCTTGAAGGAGAGAACGAAATGGCAAAAAGAGTAAGCAGAGGCATAAGCGAACTTATAGCGAACGCAGAGGATATGCGTGAAGAACGCACCACCGAAGACAAAGTTGCGGAAATAGCTTTGGAAAAACTCATTCCCAATCCCGATCAGCCCCGTAAGACCTTTAACGAGGACAGCCTGAAAGAACTTGCCGATTCCATAGCTTCCCACGGAGTTATTCAACCGTTGCTCGCCAAAAAGGACGGAGCCCGTTACATCATCGTGGCAGGCGAAAGGCGGTATCGCGCGGCGATGCTGGCAGGACTGGAAACCGTCCCCGTGATAGTCAAGAATTACGACGAAAGAGCGACCAGGGAAATCAGCCTCATAGAAAACCTGCAACGAGAAGACCTCAACGCCATAGAAGAAGCCGAAGCCATACGGGAACTTATGGATTCATTCGACCTTACGCAGGAAGAAATCGCTTCAAAACTCGGTAAATCCCGTCCCGCAATAGCAAACTCTTTACGCCTTCTCAATTTGCCCGAAAGTTTACGGGAAGCCGTAAAAAAGGGCGTTCTCAGCGCCGGACACGCCAGGGCTTTGCTTGCCATCAGCAATCCCGTCCATCAGCTGGAACTCGCCACCAAAGCCATAGACGAAGGCTGGAGCGTAAGAGAGACCGAAAAACAGGTCAAATATTACCTTAAACCCGAGACCCGTCCCACCCGTCTCACCGAAACGGTAAAAGCCAAAATGACTTTGGAAATGAGGCAGTTCGTGGACGATATGACAAGGGTTTTCGCCACCAAGGTACGCCTTATGGGCAACGAGTCCAAGGGACGCATAACCATAGACTACTACACCAACGACGATCTGCAGAGGATTTACGAACTGGTGGAAAGATTGAAATAAGTCATTCGCCAAAACATTCAGGAAGCAGCTTTATACCGTCCCGAAAGGGGCGGTTTTTTCGTATTTTTGCCGATTTTTTTACCGTTAAATTTTCATTTTCGAAAAAACTCCCCTCCGCCGTTGACGGGGTGGGGGATTTTGTGCTATTATATACTATATAAATATTTTTATATGTATATTATATGTGAGGAGATTATAAAATGGCGGAGAAAATTCAACATACCTACGACCAGGGCGATATAAAAGTTCTGGAAGGACTGGAGCCGGTCAGGGTCCGTCCGGGAATGTATATCGGCAGTACCGACGTCAAGGGACTTCACCACCTCGTCACCGAAGTCGTCGATAACTCCATCGACGAAGCGTTGGCGGGTTACTGCACGCATATCGAAGTTTTCATCAGACCCGACGGCAGCGTCAGAGTCAGAGACAACGGCAGAGGTATCCCCACCGGAATTATAGAAAAAGAAAATAAATCCGCAGTGGAGGTCGTGCTTACCAAATTGCATGCCGGCGGCAAATTCGGCGGAGGCGGATACAAAATAAGCGGCGGCTTGCACGGCGTGGGCGTGTCCGTCGTCAACGCCCTCAGCGAATGGCTGGAAGTCACCGTTTATCAGAACGGCAACGTCTACCGGCAGCATTACGAAAAGGGTATTCCGTCGGAGGATCTGAAGATTATCGGCAGCACCGACGAAACCGGTACGCAGGTGGACTTCTTCCCCGACGCCGAGATCTTCGAAACGGTGGAATTCAATTACGAGATAATGAAATCCCGCTT
Source organism: uncultured Christensenella sp. (assembly GCA_949285605.1). Classification (GTDB taxonomy): domain Bacteria; phylum Bacillota; class Clostridia; order Christensenellales; family DTU072; genus CAG-1782. Next base: position 22,141 of record CASDZI010000012.1, on the reverse strand, counting down.
AAGAGAACTCGCTTACCTTAACAAGGGACTTAAAATTACCCTTACCGATATGAGGGAAGGCAAAGAAAATTCCGAAACCTTCCTGTACGAAGGCGGTATAGCGCATTTCGTGGAACAGCTCAACCGCAACAAGGAGACCATTCTTCCCAAAATCATTTATATCGACGAAAAAATAGGCGAGTGCGAGGTGGAGATAGCCATTCAGTACAACACCGGCTACGCCGAGACCGTTTACGCTTACGCCAACAACATCAACACCGAGGAGGGCGGTTCGCATTTAGACGGGCTGAAAGCCGGTTTAACGAAGATAGTCAACGAGTACGGGCAGAAACTCAAGATACTCAAGGAAAACGAAAAATTGAGCGGCGAGGACGTCCGAGAGGGCATTACCGCCGTGGTCAGCGTCAAACTTCCCAATCCGCAGTTCGAGGGGCAGACCAAAACCAAACTCGGCAACAGCGAAATGAGAGGTATGGTCAACAAATGCGTCTGCGACAAGCTCGGAGAGTTCTTCGAGGAAAATCCCAAGATAGCCAGAGACCTTATAGGAAAATCCATCAACGCCCAAAGGGCGAGGGAGGCTGCCCGTCTTGCCAGGGAAAATTTCCGCAGGAAGGGGGTTTTCGAAGGGTCGAGCCTTCCCGGGAAACTTGCCGATTGCAGCGACACCGATCCCGCTCACTGCGAAATTTATCTCGTGGAGGGCGACAGCGCAGGCGGTACGGCGAAAATGGGCAGAGACAGGCATTTCCAGGCCATTCTGCCGTTGAAAGGTAAAATCCTCAACGTGGAAAAGGCACGTCTGCACAAGATCCTCGACAACGACGAAATAAAAGCCATGATAAAGGCTTTCGGGTGCGGATACAAGGACGAATTCGATATCTCTAAATTAAGATACGACCGTATTATCTGTATGACCGATGCCGACGTGGACGGCAGCCATATCCGCATATTGCTTCTGACGTTCTTCTTCCGTTTTATGCGTCCGCTTATCGAGGAAGGACACGTTTATATCGCAATGCCTCCCCTTTACAAACTGACTAAAGGAAAGGTGGAGAGGTATTGTTACGACGACGCCGAACTCGCCCGCGCACAGGAAGAAATGGGCAGGTGCGAACTTCAGCGCTACAAAGGTCTGGGCGAAATGAACGCTCACCAGCTTTACGAAACCACTATGGACCCCGAGAGAAGGACTTTGCTGCGAGTCACTATGGACGACGCAGTCAAAGCCGACGAAATTTTCTCGGTGCTTATGGGCGAACAACCCGAACTGAGAAGGGCGTTTATCGAAGAGAACGCCACCCTCGTCAAGGAACTCGATATTTAAGGGGGCAGCGATGAGTACGAAAAACAGCGGAATAGACTTAAACAATATTAAGGAAATCCTTTCCAAAACCAAAATAATACCCGTCAACGTAAACGAGGAAATGAGCAAGTCGTTTATTTCCTACGCCATGGCGGTCAACGTAAGCCGTGCTATTCCCGACGTGAGAGACGGACTGAAACCCGTTCACAGAAGGATACTGTATGCCATGAACGATATGAACAACACCTACGACAAGCCCACCAAAAAGTGCGCCCGTATCGTAGGCGAGGTCATGGGTAAATACCACCCCCACGGCGACAGTTCGGTCTACGACGCGCTGGTAAGGCTTGCGCAGGACTTTTCCATCAACGTGCCGCTGGTGGAAGGACAGGGAAACTTCGGTACCGTGGACGGCGATCCGCCTGCGGCGCAGAGGTATACCGAAGCGAGGCTGAGTAAGGTTGCGGGAGAGCTTTTGAGAGACCTCGACAAGGAGACGGTGGACTTTTACCCCAACTTCGACGACACGCTCATGCAGCCGGTCGTGCTTCCGGCGAGGTTCCCCAACCTTCTGGTAAACGGTAGCGAAGGTATAGCCGTGGGCATGGCTACCAGCATACCGCCGCACAACTTACGGGAAGTCATCAACGGCACCGTCGCCCTTATCGACAACCCCGACATCACGGTGGACGAACTTATGGAATACATCCCCGCCCCCGATTATCCCACGGGTGCGTTGATCCTGGGCAGGAATGCGGTAAAACAAGCCTACAGGACGGGACACGGCGGTATCGTAATGCGTGCCAGGACGGAGATAGAGGAACACAACGGCAGGATGAGAATAATCGTCACCGAGCTGCCCTATCAGATCAACAAAGCCGCTCTCATCAAGAACATAGCCGACCAGGTCAAGGACAAGAAGATAGAAGGTATTTCCGACATCAGAGAGGAAAGCGACCGTTTCGGTATGCGTATCGTCATCGAAATAAAACGCGACGCCAACGCCCAGGTAGTATTGAATACTCTTTATAAACAGACCAATCTTCAGGTTTCCACGGGTATCAATTTCTTAGCGTTGGTAAGAGGAAAACCCGTGGTTCTGAACTTAAAGGAAATGCTTTCCGAATACGTCGCCCACCAGGTGGACGTGGTGGAGAGAAGGACCCGTTTCAACCTCAAGAAAGCCAAGGAAAGAGAACATATCCTGGAAGGGCTGGTGATAGCGCTCGCCAACATCGACGAAGTTATCGAAGTTATCAAGAAGAGTCGGGAAAGAAGCGACGCAATGAACGCTCTTTGCGAAAAATTCCTGCTCAGCGACAAGCAAGCCAACGCTATTCTGGAAATGAAGCTTTCCCGTCTGACGGGGCTGGAAGTGGAAAAACTGAAAAACGAACTTGCCGAGCTGGAGGTAACCATAAAGGATCTCGAGGACATTCTGGCAAATCCCGACAGAGTAAAAACCATTATCAAGGAAGAGATGACGGCGATAGGCGAAGCGTACGGAAGCGACAGGAAGTCGGAACTCAGCTACGACGAGAGCGAAATCGACATAGCCGACCTCATAGCCAAAGAGGACGTGGTGATATCCATGACCTATCAGGGCTACGTCAAGAGAATAGCCGTCAGCGAATACAAGAGCCAGAACAGGGGCGGAGTGGGCGTTACGGCGCACAAGACCAAGGACGAGGACTTCGTCAAGAAGATGTTCGTGTGCAATACGCACGACGATCTGTTGTTCTTCAGCAACGCAGGCAAAGCCTACAGCCTGAAAGCGTTTATGATCCCCGAAGCCACCAAGACGGCGAAGGGCAGAGCAATGGTAAACGTATTGCCGCTTGCCGAAGGCGAACGCATCACGGCGTTCCTGCCGGTCAAGGACTATTCGGAAAAAGGCTATATCGTGATGAGCACCCGTAACGGGCTGATCAGAAAGAGCGAACTGGAAGAGTTCGAGGTGGTCAGAAGCAACGGAAAAATCGCCATAACCTTGAACGAAGGGGACGAACTCATCGAAGTGGAGCGTACGAGCGGCAACGACGACATACTTATGGCAAGCCACAACGGCAAATGTATCCGCTTCAACGAACAGGACGTCCGCAAGACGGGCAGAGGCAGCCAGGGCGTACGCAGTATGAAACTCGACGACGGCGATTATATCGTGGATATGGCGATAATCAGAGCGGGCGGCAAGGTGATAACCATCAGCGAAAACGGTTTCGGTAAGCGTACAGACCCGTCGGAATTCCGTATTCAGAGCCGAGCGGGCAAAGGTATCAAAGCCGGTAACTTCAACGAAAAAACGGGACTTCTGGTCAATATGAAGTTGGTAGGGGAAGACGACGACATCATAATAATCGCCGACAACGGCACTATGATAAGGATAAGAGCCGACCAGGTCAGCGAAATAGGCAGAAATACCCGCGGAGTAACGATAATGAAACTCCGTCAGGGAGCGAAAGTAGTGGCTATGGCGCTTACTCCGCACGACGAGGAAGCCGAGTACGACGAGGTGGAAATTTCCGAAGAGGAAGTGAAAGCCGCCGCAAGCGAACAAACGTCCGACGAGGAATAATACCTTATAATAACTAAAACGAAAGACGACAAAATTAAAAAATACGCCCCGCAAAAAGCGGGGCGCCGTTTTATCATAATGAAAAAATTTTATCCGTAAAAGGCAAAACGAATTATTTCATACCGAGTTTTTCACGGAGAGCCTTTTCCAGTTCTTCGGCAATTTCGGGGTGATCTTCGGAAATAAATTTAAGCGCTCTGTCCCTGCCTTGACCGATTTTTTCGTCGTTGTAACTGAACCAACTTCCCGTTTTGGAAATGAGTTCGTTTTCCACCGCAAGGTCGAGGATACAGCCGTATTTGGAGATACCTTTGCCGTAGATTATATCGAATTCGCAGGACTTGAAAGGGGAAGCGAGTTTATTTTTGATGATTTTGACCTTGGTGCGGTTGCCGACGATGTCGTTGCCGTTTTTGATGGCTTCGCCCTTACGCACGTCGAAACGCATACTGGCGTAGAACTTCAACGCCTTGCCGCCTGCGGTGACCTCGGGATTGCCGTAAACAACGCCCACCTTTTCACGGAGCTGGTTGATGAACACCACGCAGGTGTTGCTTTTTTTGACCACGCCCGTCAGCTTACGCAACGCCTGGCTCATAAGTCGGGCTTGCAGTCCGACGTGACTTTCGCCCATTTCTCCTTCGATCTCCGCCTTCGGGGTGAGGGCGGCGACGCTGTCTATTACGATGATGTCGATACTGCCGCTCTTTACCAGTTCCTCGGTGACGTCCAGAGCCTGTTCGCCGTTGTCGGGCTGCGAAACGTATAGGTTAGTAAGATCCACGCCTAAATTCGCCGCATAGATCGGGTCGAGAGCATGCTCGGCGTCGATGAAGGCGGCTATTCCGCCCTTTTTCTGCGCTTCGGCTATCATATGCAGGGTGAGGGTGGTCTTACCGCTGGACTCGGGTCCGAACACTTCTATCACTCTGCCCCTCGGCACGCCGCCTATGCCCGTTGCCTGATCGAGGGTAAGACAGCCCGTCGGAATGATGTCCACTTCCACTTTCGCACTGTCGTCCATACGCATTATGGTGCCTTTCCCGAACTGCTTTTCTATCTGAGAGATAGCCGTGTTGAGAGCTTTTCTTTTTTCTTCGCTTATCTGATTGGTCATAAAGTTCTCCTTTATAAATTGTCTTTAAGATATTGCCACGTCAAAAACAAAGCGGTGTTTTTGGCGCATTGTCTTACTTGTTCTCTGCCTCCGTCGAAGACGTAACGGTAGGCGACGGGGTCGTTGTCACGGAAGGCGATCCCTATGTAAACCAGCCCTACCGGTTTCTCCGGAGTGCCGCCTAAGGGTCCCGCAACGCCCGTTGTGGATACCGCAACGTCCACTTTATCGCTTATCAGTCCGTAAGCCATTTCCTTGGCGGTTTCCTCGCTGACAGCTCCGTACCCCATTAACGTATCTTCTTTGACGCCGAGGCGTTCTATTTTGGAATCGTTGGAGTAAGTCACCAGTCCTTCGTAAAAAACTTCGCTTGCGCCGCTCACGGCAACGATAGACGACGCCACCAAACCGCCCGTGCAGCTTTCGGCGGTTGCCATTTTCAGGTCGTTGGCGGCGAGGAAGGTGACGAGAGTTTTTTCCATCGAAACGTCTTCGTCGTTATATATTCTGTCCTCGAACTCGTCGCAGATATCCATAAAGTCGTCTTTATCGATGTCGTCGAAGACCACCGACGTGTCGAGGTTGCGGGAGAGGACGTAAAAGTCGCTAAGGTAGGGTTTCAGTTCCCGTATGCGTTCTTCCACGCCTTGTTTGTCGCCGTAGAGACGGAGTATTTCCTTCATAATTCCTCCTTTACCGTTTTACCGTAGAGGTGAAAATCGGAATCGGTTATTTCCACAGGATAGACGTTTCCCACCATAAGGGGAAAGTCCGAAGAAAAATAAACGAGGGTGTCTATATCGGGGGCGGAATATTCCGACCTGCCGTAAAAGAGCTGTCTGTCGTAATCTATGCCTTCGTAAATAACTTCTATCGTCCGTCCGACGAAGCGGCGTTGCCTTTGTAGGGTGAAACGGGTCTGGGCGTCCTCGCATTCGGAGATACGCTTTTTTACCGTTGTGCGAGAGGGACGAGGACGCATCGAGTACGCCGGCGTGCCTTCCTCGGGGGAAAATGCGAAAAATCCGCCGTAATCCACTCCGTCGGCAAGGAATTCGAGTAAAATGCGTAGACTTTCCTCGGTTTCTCCCGGGAAACCTATTATGAAACTGCTCCTTAAGGAGATGTCGGGGAGAATCGAGCGGATCTTTTTTACGGTGTTTTTTACCGTCCTGTCCCGACGGTTCATCTTTTTGAGAAGTTCGCCGTCGGCGTGTTGCAGGGGAACGTCCAGGTATTTTGCTATTTTCGGATTATCCTTCATAAAGGATAAAAGTTCCTCGTCGATAAGGTGCGGATAGGCGTAAAGAATGCGTATTTTCCAGAAATCGAGCTTGACGAGTTCGGAAAGGAGTTTTACGAGGGAGGGTTTACCGTAGAGGTCTTTGCCGTAGGCGGTGGTGTCCTGCGCCACCAGAATAAGTTCTTTGACCCCTTCTTTAAGTAAGGTTTCGGCTTCGCCGACGAGTTTTTCCACTGGAAAAGAACGGTAAGGACCCCGGATGGACGGAATGGCGCAATAGGAACAGCGGTTGTCGCACCCGTCGGCTATTTTAAGATAGGCGTAATGGGCGGGGGTGGTGAGGATACGACCGTCCTCGAAACAGGGACGGGAAGCAAATCCCGTCAGTTCGTCCAAAAGGGCGACGATGTTTTTTTCCGAAGGAATATCCACGAAGAGATCCACTTCGGGCAGATCGGCTTCGAGGGCGTATCTTTGGGCGAAACAGCCCGTTACCACGAGATAACGGAGGTTTTTTTCCTTGAGGGCGGCACATTCCAGTATGGTATCCACCGCTTCGGTCTTGGCGCTGTCGATGAAAGCGCAGGTGTTTATGATCATTATTTCGGCGTCTTCGGCGTCGGAAACGAGAGTGTACCCTGCGTTTTTGAGAGCGTAAAGCATACGCTCCGAGTCCACTCTGTTCTTATCGCATCCTAAACTTATCATTCCCGTTTTCATCGGCAATTTCTCCGCAGTAAATCAAAATCGTTATTCACCCTCGGGTTTTTCGTCGGGGTAGAGGTTATAGAACTCCTCTTTGGTGATCAGCAGTCGCCGTTTGTTGTTGACCTGGGCGCTGATGTAACCTTTTTCTTCCAGGTAGTCCATTACGTTTGCGATGGTGTTGTAACCCTTGGAAAACCGTCTTTGGATATAGGTTCCCGACACCTTTTCGGTCTCCACGAAGATCCGTAACGCCTCTTTGACGAGAAGCTGGAAGTTTTCGTCGTTGTCGAAGTCTTTCTTTTCGGGGAGAGAAGCGGCGGGCTTGACTTCGGGAGCGGGGGCTATTTCCTCCTTGCTGCCGTGCAGGATACGGTCTATCATATCGTCGTCGAAGTCTATATCGTTGTTTTGCTTGATGTAGTCCACCATATCCTCGATCTCGTCGGTGGAAACGAAGGCGCATTGCGCTCTTTGCATTATGCTGCCCTTCTTTATGATCATATCGCCCTTTCCCAACAGTTTTTCGGCGCCGGGAGCTTTGAAGATGACCATACTGTGGACGTAGTCGCCAACGGCGAAAGCTATTTTGGTGTTGAGGTTGTTCTGAATCTCGTTGGTAATGACTTCCTTGACCGGGTTCTGCGTGGCGAATATCATATGTACGCCCGCCGCACGGGCAACCCTTGCCAGACTGGACAAAGTGCTTTCCAGCGTTTTGCGGCCGTTGGGGTCGGTCATCAGTTCGCTGGCTTCGTCTATGATGATCACGATCCTCGGCATACGTTCGGACTTGTCCACTTTGGCGTTATATTCCTTGATGTTGCGGACGTGCAGGGGCTTAAAGGTGTTGAACCTGCGGAAGGTCTCCTCTTTCAGCCATTTAAGGGCGTTTATGACCTCGGGAATCTCGTTGAGGGGGTTCTTGAACAGCATATGCGGCAGCCCTGCGAAGTTTGCCATTTCCACGATTTTCAAGTCGATGAGGATAAGTTTGAGTTCCTCCGGGGAGTAGCGGTACAATAAACTTGCCAAAATTGCGTTTATGCAAACGCTTTTACCGCTTCCCGTACTGCCCGCTATCAAGGCGTGGGGCATGTCGGCGAGGTCGTCGATGACCATTTTACCTGCGTTGGTCTTGCCCAACGCAAGGACGAGGTCGCCTTTGGCGTTGGCGTAATCGGGACTTGCCAGCACTTCCTTGAAACTGACTATGCCCTTGACGGCGTTGGGGATCTCTATCCCGAAATAGGAACTGTTCGGGATTTTCGGCACGATGTTTATATCCCCCGTGGTGCCGGTTTTTAGCAGACGGGAAATATCCTGTTTTATGGCGAAAACTTTGCTTATAGGGCATTTTTCGCTGAGGTCGAGGATACAGAAAGTTATCGTCGGACCCTTTACCACGTCGATAAGGGTGACGTCTATGTTGAAGTTTTTGAGTTTGACTTCGAAAACTTCCTTGAGTTCGGCGTAGTTTTCCACATAGGGAGAGAACTTCGGTTCCACGTGATCCACGAAAGTGCTCAACTTCGGCGCAACGTAAGGTTTTATTACCTTGGGCGGTTTAATCTCCGTTTTTTTGGGTTCTGCGGGTTTAATCTCCTCCGCAACTGCGGGTTCCGCAACCTTTTTAGGTTCGGGGACGGCGGGCTTCGGCTGTTCGAGGACAGGTTCGGGTCGCACGGGAACCGGTTTAGGGGTTACGGGTTCGTCGTAACGAAGCGGAGCGGGTCCGTCATAAGCGGCGGAAGAACGCACTGCGGCGACGAAAGAGTCGTTTGCGACGGTGGGAAAATCGTCGGGATCTTCCCTTTCAACGGTTTCGTCGTCGGTCGGTCGGGTCGTCTCTGCGACGGATTCGGGGATATAGGGCGAAAAAGGCGCTTTTTCCTCTTCTTTTTCCTCTTCACGGCTCTCGTAAAGCGTGGAGGAGGGGAAATAGGGATTGACTTTCATAGAGGAATCGAGAGCTTCGCCCAAGGTGGGTTCGCTGAAATCCGGTTCGTTGTCCCGAGACTGTACCGGTGCGGAAAAGTGTTGGGGGAGGGGATTTTCCCTTTGACCGAAAAGCACTTCCCTGGCTTTTTTTCTGGTTTCTTCCCGATGCTCGTTGGTGTAAGTTTCGACGGGGGGCGGATTGAAATAACCGCCCAGTCCGCTGGTCAGATCGAAGGGATTTTTTTCGGATTTTTCCTTGAGAGGATTTTCGCCGGAATTACCGACGGACGCAGCGGAAGGAGTATTTTTTACCGTGCGAGCGAAAGTCGGCTTCCGGACTTCCTCCGTTCCGAACAAGAGTTTCCTCGCAGCCGCCCGTTTGTCCTCGGGTTCGGGGGAGGGCAGGGTCTCGGGCAAAACTTCGAGGTCGGGTTCTTTTTTCTCGGGAACGGCGAAAACGTCCTTTTCCTCGGGCAGAGTATGTACCTTCAGCGTTTCCGCTTCCCCTTCGGCGCTTTCGATCACGGTGGAAGGCTTGGTTTTTCGCGAGGTACGCTCGAAGACGTGGGGGAAGATCACCAGGAAGCCGCACAGAGCGGTCAGCACGAAGAAGATGATCACCGACGCCACATATTTACAGGGCAAAACCACGGGCAGACTTATGAGACTGAACAGAACGCCGCCCACCGTGGCGGTATCGTAGGAGCCGCCCACATAGGAGCCGAAACCGCCTTCGGTAAGAGTTTTCCCGGCAATTCCGACGTGCAAAGTCAGCACCGCAAACAGAAAAGTCAGCAAAAACAGCACGAATCTCGATTTAGAGACGTGGAAACGCACTTTTTTTATTCGGAGCGCCAGGGAGACGTACCCCAACGCAAGATAGAGGTAAACTATGTATCCGAATACTCCGGCAAAAACCTTTATGGTGGCGGGGATACACAACAGAACGGTAAAAATTATCAGAACCGCCGCAAAAGCGGTGAGAAGTTTATTGTTTTTAATAAAATTTTTCATAACGTGCCTTCCTTAAACAAAGAAAACAGATCGTCGGGATTTTTCTTGCCGACGTAACTTAAAGACGCCTTGGAGAAGTCGAGTATTTCTTTCAGGGCGCCGTTTACCGTCGCCAAGTCGAGACGGGAAAATTCTTCCAAAAGCGTTTCGTGGGTGACGATCTCGTCGGAGAGGGCGAATTTTCCTCCCATTCTCATAATTTCCGAGGCGCTTTCGCTGCCGAGAGCCACGCCCGTTTTCAACTGAGCCAGAGCCTTGTCGAACTCGGCTTCGGTGATCCCTTCGGCGAGGACTTGCCGGAGGCAGTCTCTCGTTTTGGTCAAGGCGGTGGTCACCTGAGAGGGGGCGGTAGCGAAATAAATTACGAAATAAGCGTTGTCGGAATACTGGTTGTTGGTGGCGTAAATCTCGTATACCAGCCCGGCTTTTTCACGGATCTCCTGGAAAAGACGGCTGCTCATACCTCCGCCGAGGACGTTGGAAACGATCATCGGAACGTATCTGAGCGGATGGTTATAGGGGAAAGAAGGGAAGGAGATTCCCACGCAGGACTGTTCGACGGATTTGATCTTTTTACGGAAAGAAGCCTGCGGCGCAAAAGTCGGCACCACGGGACGTACGAAGGGGGTTTTGCCGACGGAAAAACGGAAGTATTTTTCCGTCAACGCCACGGCGTCGGCTGCGGAAATATCGCCTACGACCGCCACACAGGTGTTTTCGGGACGGTAAAATTTGGCGGTGAAAGCTCTGATTTTGTCCGCATCCAAACTTTTGACGCTTTTTGCCGTGCCGAGAATGGGACGGCTGAGGGAGGTGAGTCCGTAATGGGTTTTGATCAGGTTTTCCAGACAGACGTCCTCGCCGTCGTCTTCGTACATATTGATCTCCTCGCACACCACGCCTTTTTCCTTGAGAATGTTGTCCTCGGTGTGAGTGGGGTGGAAATAAATATCCGAAAGGAGCGAGGCGCACTTGTCGGCGTATTCGGCAAGACCTATGGTATAGAAAGCGGTAAAGAAACGGCTGGTATAGGCGTTCATGGTGATACCGCAGCTGTCGGCTTCGTTGGCGATGTCGAAAGCCGAACGGGTAGTCGTGCCTTTGAAAACCATATGTTCGATGAAATGAGCGATCCCGGCTTCGGAGGGAGTTTCGTATGCGCTGCCCGCACCCACGAAAACGCCCAGAGCGAACGCCTTGCTGGAAGGGTGGTGTTTGTAGAATATCCGCAATCCGTTGTCGAGTCTGATAATTTCCGCCATAAACATTTCTCCGTAAAGCGGTCGCACCGCTATTTTATTATTATAAACTAAATAATAAACTTTTACAACAGTATTTTAGGGTAACAAAGGAAAGGACGGGACGGTTTTGTCGAAAAAAAGCACGCCTTGCGGCGTGCCGTAAAAACAGAGTTTTTAATTTTTATTCGGCTTTGGTGAGGAGTCCGAATTTGAATACGCTTACGGCGCTGTTGATACAGGAAGGTCTGTCCTGATAATTCTGCCCGACGTATTCCACCTGGCTGCCCGCCCTGCGGCTGCGTAAAATGAATTTGAACCTGCCGAATTTGTCCTTGTCGATGATGAATACGCCCTCGGACAAGGTCTTTACGAAGGTGTCTATACCGCTACGGCAACTGTCCTCGGTCTTGTATTCCCGACTCTCGTAGAGGAGCTGACCGTTGTTGGCGAACAGAAGGTAAACGTAAGGGGATTTTTCGTTCTCGGGTTCGGAAAGGGCTATTTCCCATTTGCCCACGGCACCCGTTCCGCTCTCCACGGCCTTGCGGATATCTTCGGGAATATCGAAAATTTCGGCGTCTGCGACGTAATCGGCTTGGGTGATGTCCACCACGGGCGAAACGGGTGCGAAACGCTTCACGCTTTCCACCACGCTCAGGCAGGCTTTCCTGGTGGTGTAGGACTCGCCCACATAGATAACGTTACTGCTGGTGGGGCTTTTGAGGTTGAATTTGTAAAGCCCGAATTTATCGGCACGGACCTTGAACTCGCCCTTTTCCACGGCGTTCACGAATTTGCCCACCGCTTCCTTGCAACCGTCTGCGGATTTGTAATCGCGGCTTTCGTAAAGCAGTTGTCCGTTGTTGGCAAGAAGCATATAACGGTATCCGCCCACGGAGTTGCAAATTTCAAATTTGCCTACGGCGACTTTCTTTTCCTCTTCCTTAACGGCGGGTTTGGCGGCCTTGGCTTTGGCCTTGGGTTCGGGTTTGGTTTCTTTTTTCTTGGAAAGTTTCATTTCTTCGTCCTCGCTTTTGTCTTCTAAGGTTTGGTTGGGTTTTGCATTTTCGCTTTTTGCGGACGTTTCCGCTTCGGGTTTTTTGCTTTCTGCGACTTTTTCGGATTTTTCCGCTTTCTTTGCGTAATTGCGGGTCTTGGGTTTGGCGGCGAGAGGTTTTTCTTCGGAAAATGCTTCGCTCGTCTCGGCTTTTTCCTCGAAAACCGCTTCCTTTTCTTCCTCGGGAACAGCCGTTGCTTCCGTCGTCTCGACGGCTTTTTCTTCTTCGACTTCGGCAGCGGCGACCTCTTCGGCTTCGGCAGCTTGCGTTTCTTCTTCTACGGCTTCGGCAGCTTCTGCGGTTTCTTCTGCGGAATTTTCGGTTTCGGCGGCTTCTACGGTTTCTTCCGCAGCTTCCTCTTCTGCGGTTTCTTCTGCGGCTTCCTCTTCTGCGGTGTTTTCGGTTTCGGCGGCGGAAGGAGCGGCGACGTCGGCGTTCTCGGAAGAATCGGCTTCCGCATCGGCGTTTTCGGCGGAAGTTTCATCGGTTTCCTCTTCGGGGATATATATTTCCTTATTTTCCGGCTCGGAAGGAGCGGCGGTCCGCTTGTCGCCCGACGACTTGCTGTTCTTGACGGCACTGACCACGATAAGAACGATCAGGACTATTGCTACCGCAAGGGCGATAAACATCCAGGTCTGGACGGAAAAGCTGTCGGTTATGGCGGTTTCTTTGGTCAAAAAGTTTTTGATGGCTTCCATATTCGCATTTACTCCCAAAAATATATTATTATTATATTAAATCAAAATCCTCCGTAAGTCAATAAAATATAATTTTTTCGGTAAAAAAATGCGAATAAGCAATTTGGCGGGTTTCATACTAAAACGGGAGGATATATGAAAAAAATATCGGCGTGTCTTTTTATCGTCGCCGTGCTGGCGATGCTGGCGGTTACGGGTTCCGCCGCCAAAAAAGAGAGGAACGTAACGGTGGAATACGGCGCCGAACAGGTGCTTTCCGCAGGTTATTCTCCCGACGGAAAAATTTTGTTGAAGATATTTTTTCTTTACGGGAACGACAGAAACAAATATTGTGAAAAAGAATATTCGGGTAACTACGGCGAAGCGTTAAGGAGCCTTAACGAGGACTTATACAACGATATAAATATTGTTGCGGACGGTTTGGACGAAGAGAGCGAGGAGCCGAGGGCGGAGATAAGGAACGGAGCGTTTACTTATTACGAAGGCAAGGACGGGCGGAAAACCGACAGGGAAAAGATATATGAAAGGCTGTTCCTCGGATTCGGGAAAGAAAGGATTTTTACCATTGAGACTCAACCCGTGAAACCCGTCGGAAGCGTGGAAAATCTGAAAAAGAATACCGTTAAAAGAGCGGAGTTTTTCACCGACTTTGCGGGAAGCGGAGCCAACAGAATACACAATATTTCCTTGGCGACGTCGGCGTTGAACGACTTGGCGGTGGAGCCGGGGGAGGAGCTATCCTTCAACGCAACGGTGGGCGAGAGGACTTCGGAAATGGGGTATCTGCCGGCAAAAGTCATTCTGGACGGAGTCTTTACCGAAGGCGTGGGAGGGGGAGTGTGCCAGGTCAGCACCACTCTTTTCGACGCCTGGCTCTATGCCGGACTGGGGTTCGAACGGGCGGCGGCGCATTCCTTGCCGGTGAGTTATGTGGAGCCGTCTTTGGACGCAATGGTCAGTTCGGCTACCGATCTGGTTTTGAAAAACGACTCGGAGCACACGGTATATCTGTATTGTCGCACGACGGAAAGCAGGATATACGTCACCGTTTACGGGGCGCCGCTCGAACGGGAAATACGCTTACGGAGCGAAACGGTACAAACGCTCCGAGCCGAATACGAGACCGAATACGTCGAAGGAGCGGACTGGGCGGAAGGGGAGACGGAGAGGATAACCGTCGAAGCCAAGGACGGTCTGATAAGCGAAAGTTACAGGGAGTTTTACGAAAACGGGGTCAAGGTCGGGGAGGAAAAGCTCCGTAGAAACGTATACAAAAGCCGCAATGGCAAAAAGCTGCTCAAGAAAGCGTCGGCAGAGAAAGACAACGTATTTCCTTGATTAAAAATTACATAAATAAAATACGAAAAAACCCGGTCTCACGACCGGGCGTTTCCGTTAACTTCGGTTAGTTACTTCTGGTAAATTCGCTGTTGGTGCACTTGGGACAAGGGGGCATTTTGTCGCTCTCGTCCAGTTTGATCACCGTGTGGCAATTGGTGCAGCTGTACTTACCGCGTCCGGGTTTTTCTCCGGTTTTAACAATACTGCTTTTCATATTTTTCCTCCTGTAGCCGTATCGGCTTACAATCTTATTTTGTCCCCGCAAGGGGAAGTTATACGGCGGCAGAAAAAATAATTTTACAAAAAAATCCACCCCGACGGGGCGGATAAAGGGAAATCGACGAGAAAACGGTTTATTCGGTCAGGGAGCGCTGGAAAGTTTCGTTGTCGTAGAGGCGGCAAACGGAAGTGGCGGCGCTTTCCCTGTTCAACTTGCTCCTCACCCGGAAAGAAAGGGCGGCGTCTGCCACCGAGGAAAGAGATTTTTGCGTGAAAGCCGTATTGAAAGGGAGATCCGCAAGGAAATTTTCCGCCTGAAGCGCATATCTGCCGCAAAGACGGATAATCGGGGCGGGCTTGTCCTCGGTAAAGTATTTTACCGCCGCGCGGAAACAACGGGGGGCTATTTCGTCGGAATAATCGAAATTCCAAAACGACGCCGCTACGTTGTCTTTTTCGTCGAGGTGCAGGAAGGTTACGGTTTTTTCGCAGTCTATAAGCAGAGTTCTTTCCTTGAGACGAATGCTTTCGGCGAAGATCTCTCCCCCGATAAAATCGCCTTTCCCCGGCAGGATATACAGACTTTCTCCCGGCAGTCCGAAGACGTCTTTCCCCGACTCCGCCGCTTCGTAATCGAATTTCTCGTCGAGCTTTTGTCCGGCGAGGATCTTAAGGTAAATTTCCTTGGCGGCGAGGGCTACTACCGCCGCTTTGGCGGCGCCGTATTTTTCGAACAGCTCCACGGCGGTTTTGCCTATGGCGGCACGGAGGGCGTTGGTGCAGGAAGAGGGATCTTTCTCGTAATCTTCGGCGAGGGAGGATAGGTCGAGGGAATTTCTGACGGTCACGGTTTCCGCAAGCTCCTCTCCCATTATCCCCACGTCTATTTCTTCGTCGGTGACGCTTACGGCGAGGGAACATTCCTTTAACTGCGTTACGGGCTCGGTTTTTTCGGCAAGGTCGCAGGAAAAGGTCAAAGAACGAGTAACGGTCTTATCGCAGGCGAGCCGTATCCCGTCGGAGATCTGACGGGGGGAAAGAAATTTTCCGTCGAGAGAAGTGGGGGCAAGCTCGGGGCAGGTTATTCTGCATTTTCCGCACCGCCCCGTGCCTCCGCAGGGAAAGGTAAAACCGAGGTCGCCGAGTATTTCCTTCAGAGGGCTGCCGTCTTGCGCAATTATTTTTTTTCCGTTTACTATAACGCTGTGCATATTTACTCCGATATTTTCCGATATTTTCGGGACGAAAAATCCCGTCCGAATAGATTATAACCCTTTTTCGGGCGAAAAAGCAACGGAAAGGAAGAGTTAAAGGGAAATCAGAGAGGGCGTTTTCTTCCGAAATAGGCGTCGCCCAGGGAGGAGAGGAATTTTTTCAGCGGAGCGAACAGGAAGGTTACCGACACGAAAGCGCAGACGGTCTGGGTTATGTAGAAGGCCGTTCCGGCAAGATAGACGGTACGGAAAGAAGAAAACCACCCCGGGGCGCCCACGGCTCCGCCGGTGAGGAAATATACGAAGGTGCTTTGCAAGCCGAAAAGGGCGGTCGCGAATGCGACGACGAGGGCAAGCAGGGGCGGAAAATTTATGCGGAGCTTTTTACAGAAGGCGGCGACGAGAGAAAGAAACGGCCAATGAATGAAGTAGGCAATCAGCCAGGAAGGATTGAATCCCCACAAAAAACCTTCTATGACGCAGAAAACCAGGGTGGCGGGGAAGCTCACGCCCAACCCGAAAGCGTAGGTAAAGACTACCGTGAGGAGGGTCACCGCCTCCACGTTCGGTATATACATAAGACAGAATTTGACTGCGTTCAGAATGGCTCCGCAGAGAGCCGTCAGAACCAGTTTTCTTATAAAAACCGTCTTAGGGGACACTTTCTCAGAAGGAAACGAGGGTCACCATATATACGGCGCCCGCCTTAACGGGCAAGGAAGACGCACCTAAACTAACGCTGGTCAGAGTAACGTCGTTGTAGGTTTCGGTGAGGGCGTAAGAGGTGACGTCCTTATAGTCGTCGAGGTTGGTGTAGAAATATAAATAATTGTTGTCGGACTGAGAAAGGCTGCCGATCTCGGTGAAGAACGAGCCGTATTGCGAGGAAGAGCTTTCGGCTTTCAGCACGTCTTTCCCCGCCAGAAAATAGATGAGGTCGTCGAGATACTCGGCGGAATACTCGCCGTCGTAGGCGGTTTCGGAACGGTTATCGGCGTCGAGGAAGATCACCTTCACCCCGTTTTCTTCCACCGAAAAGACGATTTTTTCGGCGACTACGGGCGAGGGTCCGTCGTTACAGGCGACGAGACAGAGGACCGACAGGGTCAAAAGCAGGACGGCAAGTCCGGCTAAAAAAAATTTTTTCATAGGTTATACCCTCCGTATAAAAATTTTCATATCCGCAAGTATCCTGACTCCGGACTTTTCGGCGGTGACCCGAAAAGCGCCTGCCTTCCCTTTCGGTGGCGTACGGCATTCTCCTATACAGTAGCGGGGGCTGTGGGGCTTGGGACAGAGTCCGCTCCCTTCCTTGAACGGTATATATTCCTTATTATAATAAAAAAAAGGAAAGGTAGCAAACCTTTCCGTCTCGGACAAAAATTTATTTTTAAGCCGCAAAGGGGAGTTTGTCGATAAGATCGCCCAAAAGCCCGCCCGTAATATCGTCTGCGATCCCGCTCGAACCGTTTTCTCCGTCGGTTTCGTCGTCGTCTCGGAAAACGTAAACTTGTCTGTCGGGAATTTCTTCGTCGAGGGAAGCGAAGAAGGCTTCCTTCCCTTCCAGCGAGCAGTCTTCGTTATAAAGGAATTGCTCCACCGAGGTGACGTCCAAAGTGATCCCTATCGTATTGAGTTGACCTTCGGTGCCTCGGAGGTTATATAAGGCGGCGACCGACCGCAACAGATCGAGGACGGCGGTCCTGTCCTCGTCGGAAATCGAAGAGATTTTGCCCAGAACGTCGTTGAGTTCGGTCAGATTGAGGTTTATGTCGATTCGGAACGACGAGGTGCTCTTGTCGGGCATTTTGTTGGGATGGACGAGGGCGTCCACCGATACGTCGGAAACGCTCACCCAGCTCCTGACGGTGGCGAGGACTTTGGCGTAATCGCTTATCACCGAAGAGACCTCCTCTTCTTCGGGCAGGACGGAAAAGATCATATCCTTGACTTTTTCCGGGTCTCCCACCAGGGAGTATATGAATTTGTTGTCGGCGGTGGAGAAATATTTACTCGCAACGTCCCGACTGAGCCAATCTGCGACGTTGTTGAGATTGACGAGACCTCCGCTTACGAGGTAATCGCTTATCGAGCCGTTAAAGGGTATCCCGAAAGAAGAGAGGAGGGCGTTGACGTTCTTGTCGTCGGTAGCGACGTAAAACAAAGACCGTTCCTCTTTTGCCTTTTCGAGGGCGGACGCCTTGAGATTATAGACGCCGTCATAAACGCCGCAACGCAGGGCAAGAGAAAGCGTGCCTTCCAGATAGCCGAGGATATCGGTTTCGGTTATGCCCGTGACGGAAAGTCTGTTTTTGATAAGGAATTTGTATAAATTGACCAGGGCGTCGTCGGCGTAAGAAGTGCGGAGAGAAGCGTCGAGGAAAAGCTTACCTTCGTTGACGGTGCGGTCCGCAACGAGATTTTCGCTTAAGGAAATCGGGGTAAGGTCGGAAGAACTCGCCTGCGCCTTGAACAGCGAAATTTTTACCGTGGTGTCCGTTTTCGAACGTTTGGTGGTGAGTTTGTCGTAATTTTCTTTGGAGGAAGAAATATCGGGTTTCAAGGTGTTTTCTCTGTTATCGACGGGAGTTTCTCCGAAACAGCCCGTCAGCAAAAAGACGGTCAGTAAGCAGACGGCCGATAAACAAAGAAACAAACGCCCGAATTTCTTCAAAAGGATATCCCTCCTGTCAAAAGAGTATTCTTTTCCCCCTTTAATTATTATATAATAAAAATCTCCGTTTTGTCAAACGGAGAAGTTTTTCAGAGGGTAAATCCGCCTTTTATAAGACGGAAACCGACGGGGATCAGCCGAGAACGGCTTTTATTCTGCGGACGCCGCTGGAGGAAGATTGTTCTTTCACCACGGTGAATTTACCCAGTTCCGAGGTGTTGGAAGCGTGGGGTCCGCCGCAAATTTCCATAGAGCGGTCGCCGATGGTGTAAACCTTGACGCCGGCGTCGTATCTGTCGCCGAATACGCCCACGGCGCCTTTTTTCCTGGCGTTTTCCAGACTCATTTCTTCGCAGACGACGGGGATAGCCGCCTGAATGGCGTCGTTGACTTCCCTTTCCACTTCCTTTATTTCCTCTTGGGTGAGAGGACGGGGGAAGTTGAAGTCGAAACGCAGTCTTTCGGCGGTGATGTTGCTGCCCTTTTGCTGAATGTTCGGGTCGCGCAACACCTTTTTCAATGCGGCGTTGAGGAGGTGAGTGGCGGTGTGCAGACGGCTGGTCGCCACGCTGTTGTCGGCGAGACCGCCTTTGAATTTCTGTTCGGCTCCGGCGTGAGATTTTTCCTGATGTTCCTTGTAAGCTTTAGCAAAACCTTCGGTGTCGACGGTCACCCCGGCGTCGGAAGCCAGCTCCTCGGTCATTTCGATGGGAAAACCGAAGGTGTCGTACAGACGGAACGCCGCCTTGCCGCTGATACGGTTGTTCTGAATATAACCGAGCAGTTTTTCGAATTCCTTCAGTCCCGTTGCCAGAGTTTTCTGGAAGCGCTCGGTCTCCTTGGAGAGTTCGTCGGCGATTTTATCTTTGTTCGTTTCGAGTTCGGGATAGAATTCGCCGTACAGAGAGACGTAAAGAGCGCTTATTTCGTTCAGTACCGAACTGTCGAGGTCGAGGATACGGGCAAAACGCACGGCACGGCGTATCAGGCGGCGGAGGATATAGCCCTGATCCACGTTGGAAGGGGTAACGCCTTTTTCGTCGCCCAACATAAAGGTGGCGGTGCGGACGTGGTCGGCTATTATACGCATGGGACGGATAAAATCGTCGCCTTTTCCGCTCTTTTGCTTAAGAAGGTCGATAACGGGACGGAAAACGTCGGTTTCATACACGGATCCGTAACCGTTCAGCATGGCCACCGTCCTTTCCAGCCCCATTCCCGTGTCCACGTTCTTGCGGGCAAGCGGCAGGAATTTGCCTTCGGCGGTCTTGTTGAATTCCATAAATACGTTGTTCCATATCTCCACGTATCTGCCGCAGTCGCAGGCGGGGGAACACTCTTCGCAACATTTCTCCTTGTCGGTTATGACGAAAATTTCGGTGTCGGGTCCGCAGGGTCCGGTCATTCCGGCAGGTCCCCACCAGTTGTTTTTCTTGGGGAGATAGAAGACGTTTTCTTCGGCGATACCGAGGGAGATCCACCTTTTTGCGCTTTCTTCGTCACGGGCGCAGTCCTCGTCTCCGCTGAACACGCTCACCGCAAGACGCTCTACGGGAATTTCCAGCACCTTGGTCAGAAATTCGAAGCTGTAAGCTATGCTTTCCTGTTTGAAATAATCGCCGAGCGACCAGTTGCCCAGCATTTCGAAAAAGGTACAGTGCGTGGCGTCGCCCACCGATTCGATGTCGCCGGTACGGACGCATTTCTGTACGTCGCAAAGCCGTTTTCCCGCAGGGTGATCCTGCCCCGAAAGATAGGGCACGAGAGGGTGCATACCCGCCGTGGTAAACAACACGGTAGGATCGTTGTCGGGGATAAGAGACGCACTCGAAATCACGGCGTGTCCTCTTTCCGCAAAAAAGTCGAGATAGGCTTTTCTTAGTTGTTTGGTATCCAATTTTTTCATATTAAGTCTCCTTAAACCGAGCTTTCAGCTTTTCAACATAAGTTTGATGAGAGCCCGTCCGTTGTTGAGGTAAAGTCCTTTTTGCGCCGCTTCTTCGTTAAAGACCAGTCCCGACATGGCGGGGCGGAGGGAGTTGTAGACGAGGTAGGGAACGGGGTCGGAGGTATGGGTCCTGATACACAGCGGCGTGGCGTGGTCGGGCAGGACGGCGATACAGAACGGTTCGCCTTTTTTCTCCATTTCCGTCACGACGTAGCCCACCACTCCGTCGATTTTTTCGATGGATTTTATTTTGCCTTCGGCGTCGCCCTGGTGACCGCATTCGTCGGGAGCTTCCATATGGAGATAGACGTAATCGTGCGTTTCGCAGGCGGCTACGCAGGCGGCGGCTTTTGCGGCAAAATCCGTGGAAAGCGTGCCGGTGGCTCCGGGAACTTCTATTACGTCCATTCCTGCGGCTATGGCTATGCCCTTTAGTAAATCCACCGCGCTTATGACCGCTCCTTTAAGGTTGTATTTTTCATAAAAGGGTTCGAACTTGGGACGGGTACCGCTCCCCCAGAACCAGACGGCGTCGGCGGTGTTGAGCCCTTTTTCTCTGCGGGCGACGTTGACGGGATGGTCCTTGAGCAGGACGGTGCTCCGCTCCACGAGAGAACGGAATATTTCCGAACCCGGACCCTTGGGGAGATACTCGCCTATTTCCTTGCCGAGGATGTCGTGAGGGGGAGTAAAGACCACTTCGGACTCGGCCCCTCTCAGCACGGCGCAGTTGCGGTAGGACGTGCCTCCGTAAAAATCGATACAGCCGTTGGAGAGATTTTCCGAAAGGAAAGCCACCAGTTCGTGCGCTTCGGAAGTGGAAATTTCGCCCGAGGAATAGTCTTTCATTATAGAACGGTCGAAAACGCCGTCCTCGCTTTCCTGCAGGGAGACGAGGTTCATTCTGAACACGGTGTCGTTTTCGGTGAAATCGACGCCTATGCTGAGAGCTTCCAAAGGCGAACGCCCGGTATAACAGACTGCGGGGTCGTAACCCATTACGCTTAAATTCGCCACGTCGCTGCCGGGAGCCATGCCCGGATCCACGGTGCGGATGAGCCCCACGGTGCCTTTGGCGGCGAGGGAGTCGATATTGGGTTTTGCGGCGACGTCCAGAGGAGTGCGGAAACCCAGCGGACCTTTGCGGTAGTCCGCCATTCCGTCGCCGAGAATAACGATATATTTCATAAATACCTCTTTTTGAGATTTTCGGCAGGAACCGAAAGTTACGTTCGGTAACTTATATAAATATATCAAATTAAATTTTACATTGCAAATAAAATACGGGGGTGGGGAGGGACAAAACTTCGGCGAAGGGTTTTTCCGAAAAAAAAACCGCCCCTTTTGGGGCGGTAAAGGGAGTTAGGAAAGTTCAATTTTCGGTCAACGGGGGATTTTCCGTCGTCGGAGAGGGGGTTTCGGAAGGGGCGGGAGGGAGTTGTTCCGACCTGCCGGCGGCAGGGGTTTCCTCCCCGTGTTTCACGAATATTTCCACGCTGAGCGAGCGTCCCCGTGCCTGTCTTGTCATGTCGTGCCATTCGTCCACGTCCGGGGTCACTTCCCGTTTGCCTGTTGTCCATTCATCGTTGGTTCCGCTGATGCGCACGGCGTAGGCGTCGGCTTCTTCGTCCACGATGAAGCGCAGGGGGGCGATGTTTGGCGGAATCGTCACGTCGCGGTAGTCCGGGTAGATGGCTGCCGCATCTGTGCTGTCGGTGTAATTAGTTGGTATCTGTGGCCCGCAACTGAAGCATGCGAGGGCTGCGAGGCAGCCTGCGAGGAGTTTTCCGAACTTTTTTTCCATGAAGTTAATAAGTTTGCAGTCCATTGGCTAAGAAATAGAA